>JAAEOP010000607.1 GCA_024223125.1 Chloroflexota bacterium | reverse complement strand
TCCAGGCATATTGATATCAAGTAAAACAAGGTCAATCGTCTCCAACTCCAATCTCGGGAACAGATGTTGGCTGATGGGCACAAAATCGGAAGCATAGCCAAACCCGGTCAGCAATGTCCTGATTCGCTGAATAAAGTGACGGTCGTCGTCAACGATGAGTATTTTATTCATTATGAACCTTTTTAATTAGAAGATTAAACTGTTCCTCATCGTTGTTGTAGACGGTATCCTCTATCCCGGTCAGGATCTTAGGATATGGAGAATCGAAACCCCGGCAGAGGGTTAGTATTTCCTGCACCAGGTCGACCACCCGTCCCCCATCGAGGATGGTAAATCGTGAGAGTTCGGCGAACCTTTCCAGAACCTGTTTTTCAAGATGATCGGGCAGGGTCGGCAGAACTTTGGCCGCGCGGGTATCCGCGGCCTGATCCTGTCGCAAATATTTTTTAAGGATCGGGAAAAGCTTGATAAAGTCAAGCGGCTTGATCAGATATTCTAAGATGCCGGCCGCAAGCGCGCTCCGACGCCGGTTGACAAAGGCATCCGCCGTAACCAAAACAATCGGAATTTCGGTCCCGGCCGGATCCTGTCGTATCCGTTCGGCCGCAGCCAGGCCGTCCATAACCGGCATGTGCATGTCCATCAGCACCAGATCCGGTTTAAGTTTAAGGGCCTTTTTTACCCCATTGCCGCCGTCACCCGCCACCTTCAGGTCCAGGTTTAAAGTGTGAAACAGGGCCCGCAGCATGTCCTGGTTTAACTCGTTGTCCTCAACCAATAAAACAACGTTGTCTTTGGCAAAGTTTAATTGGTTGAGATCGATTTCCGCTTGTTCGACTGATGAAGCCATAGATTCGACCAGGGGAACGGTTACCGTAAAGACCGAGCCTTCACCCGGGCTGCTTTCGACCCGTATCTCTCCTCGAAGCAGATCAACCATCGTTTTGGCGATGGCCAGACCCAGGCCGGTGCCGCCGAAGCGGCGCGTGGTGCTGGAATCGGCTTGTTCAAAAGCTTCAAAGATGGATGTCTGCCGCTCCGGGGGAATGCCGATACCCTCGTCGGTCACCTGAAAGAGAATAGAGTCGTCGTCTTTCATCGCCTTGAGCTGCACCTTCTTGCCTTCGGGCGTAAATTTGAGGGCGTTGCCGACCAGGTTCATTAAAATCTGGTTGAGTTTGGTCCGATCCGAACGGATTATCGCAGGTAAATTGGGAGCCAAATGATAGTTGAAATCAATCTCTTTTGTAACGGACTGGGCTTTATTGATATGGTAAATGCCCTGTACCAGCAGCTTGAGGTTCATATCTTCTTCCGACAGACTCATTTTGCCCGCCTCGATCTTGGACAAATCCAGAACGTTATTGATCAATTCCGACAAGTTTTGCCCGCTGAGCTTGATGTTGTCAATAAATTGCCGGAATTCACCGGGCAACGACATTTCCCGGATTTGATGCGATAAAATCTGGGAAAAACCGACAATGGCATTCAAAGGTGTTCGGATTTCGTGGGACATATTGGCCAGAAACTCGGATTTCATTTTTGTTGCGGTTTCCGCCACATCCTTGGCCCGGTTTAATTCTTCTTCTGTTTGCTTCAGTTCCTTAATTATTTTCTGCAGTTCGGCAGTGCGGCTTTCAACCAGTTCCTCAAGATGGCCTTGGTACTGTTTTACTTTTTCTTCCGAGCGTTTGCGCGTATATGCAGTGCCAAGGAGTCCCGACACGGCAAGGTAAAGATCGAGCATATCATTTGGCGGAGGATTTGCGTGCCCGGCTATCATAACTGCTGTTACCCGGTTCTCATGGCTCACGGGAAAGCATGCCACCGTGAAGGGATCAGGCGGAGCAGGCGTACAGATGCTGAAAAATCCTGTTTCAAATACTTCGCCGGCTGAAGGCCTGATCCCGGGATCAGGAATCTCGGGATGGCCGTTCATGCCGGAAAAAGTTTTATGTGTTATATCTATAGTACCGTCTTCCCGGCGTACTCCAATCGCGGCTAAGTTAGCCCTGAAAAAGTTGATGATAATTTTACATGCTTCATGCCAGAGATCCTCCGTCCCTGTCATGCCTGCAAGATACTGGGCGGTTTTAATAATTGCTTCAACCCTGGCACGGGCACCAAGAGAATCACTCATAGTTTACCTTAATTCCATTGGTTTTATATACAGGTTTTTAATAAAAAAATGTTCAAAATCCGGATTTTTACCCAGTTCCACTGTTTTTATCATTGATCGTATATTATTTAAATAATTCTGGGCATCCTGCATAAAGAGCAGATCCTCGCCCCCGGCAAGGGCCGTGTTGCCCATGGTTTTGCACCGGTCGATCGGGACAGGGGGCAAAAGCCCTAAAGCACATGCATTGCTTATATCCAGGTACTGCCCAAAAGCACCGCCGATATAAATTCTTTGCAGGTCGCTATATTTCATTCTCGCCTTTTCCATCAACACTTCCACTCCAACACCAATCGCTGCTTTGGCTCGCTGAAGCATATCAATATCCCTTTTTGTCAAAACAAGTTTCTTTTTGCCCAGCATGAATGAAAACCCCTTATTAGGAACAGAGGATGAAAACAGGCCCTTGCTGGTCACGATCTTCTTTTTGACCAGGTAGGCAAGAAGATCAACAAGCCCGGAACCACATAAACCCAGCGGCTTTTTGCCGCCGCCGACAACCTCAAAGGCAAACTCGCCTGATGCATCATTAAAATGCACGCTAAAGGCAGCTCCGTATTCGGCGGGAAGACCGCAGTTTATCCCGCATCCCTCAAAAGCAGGCCCTCCTGCTGCCGATGTTATCCACAGGTCATGTCCGTCCCATAAGGCAATTTCGGAATTTGTTCCAAAATCAATAAAAAGAATGCCTGGATCATGCTCAATCATCTTTGTCGCCACAAATCCGGCAATTAAATCCGAACCGATAAAACCTGCCAGGGGCGGAATAATAATAACGTCGGAAAGGACATTAATGCTCCAGGCAGATACAGAGAAATCTTGTTCTTCCGGGAGGCAGTCAATGGCTTGTGTCCAGTATTCCGGTTTCAGCAGCAGGTTGTAATTTTTACCTGACATAAGGGCAAGCATGGCTGTGTTGCCCACAAGTACCACCTTTACCACCTCCTGCGCGTCCAGGTACTCGCGGAAGCAGATATCAGCCAGGCCTTTGCCGATGGACCGGATGACCTGATGCGACAAGTCACCAGCCAGATCAGAGGATTCCACTGCAGCCGAAAGCCTTGTTATGATGTCGAAACCGATGCTGATCTGGGGATTAAGCCCGTAACGCCCGGCCACCTGGATACCATTGTCAAGGTTCCATAAACTAATGGAGATATGCGTAGTCCCCAGATCGACAACCAGTCCGAAGGATCGTCCGGTCAACGGGATTGAATATGACCCCGGCAGGGGAGAGTATTGTTTGGAACGTAGGATAGGGAGATCCCGCCAGTTTGTTTCTATAGTATTGGAAACGATTTCTATTTCAAGGCTGTTTCTCGGTGCAAGCTGGCATGCCAGTCTTTCTCCCCGGGCAAGCTGGTCCCGGTCTAAGAGTAACCTCTCGTTTTGCGTTGGTCCTCCTGCTTCGCCCTTTGTAACCATCATGCGGCAAAAACCGCAGGCCCCGTTTCCGTTGCACCCGGTGCGAATCCTGATATCGGCGGTATTAAGAATCTCTTGCAGGGATTGTCCCGGGCTGAATTCCAGGCGGTATTCATCTCCCTTGTTAATTCTTACAACAAGTTCCGGCATCAGGCTCCTCCTCTGCGAACCGCGGATACCATGGCAGCCACGTTCTCCTGCTTTGATTCCGGCGGGATCTCGCACCCGGATGAAAGTATAAACCCTTCGCCGGAACCGAACAATTCCAGCAGCCTGTCCGACTCAGCGGCAATTTCCCGCGAGGCGGCGTCAACAAAGGACAAGGGTTTGATGTTGCCGTCAAGACAGGTCTTGGGAAGTTTTTCCAGGGCAGTGGAAGGATCAACACAGTAATCGAAATTTGCGATTTCCACCCCGGCCTCGGGATAATAGGAAAGGATATCGTCAACCGGTCCAGCAATATGAAGCCAGTTTGCTGCCGCCCCCCCTTGTTTCAGCTCGGAGAACACCCTTGTGTGATGACTGAGTATAAATTCCCTGAAAAATTGCGGGGGAATGACGGCTGGTGATGCCGAAGGATCAAAAACCAGCGCCAGGTGGGCTCCTGCTTCGATCTGGGCCAGTCCGAATTTAATGCTGACATCAGCGGAAAAATCCAGGAGCCGTTCAAATGATTCAGGGTGATCCATAGCCATGTAAAGGGCTTTTTCCATCCCAATGAGCTGGGAGGACACTGTCATGGGCCCCATCACAACACCTACCACAAGCACTTCATCTGCGACCTCCCGCCGCAATAACCCGGCTGCCTTGATCAATTCCGGCATCCTGCCGTCTTTGTACGGATCAGGCAGATTAAGGTTCTCAATACCGTTTTTATCTTCAAGAATATATTGTTTGACAAAAGGATAGGATTCATCCTTGTAAGTCAGGACGGATCCCACGGCTTCGGTCTCCACACTGGTATCCGTTGCAGCAAAAACGGCATCGTATTTATAACGTTCCAGGGCTTTAAGCTGGCAGGCGGCCAGTGTTTCGCCGTTACGAATATAATTTACCAGGGGTATGTCGGCTACTTTTGCAGCGTGGCCCAGTATCTGGGCAATAACCGGAACTCGGTCGGGCTTTCCAAAACCAACTGCGGCTGTAACGCGTTCAAGACTGTTCATTATTGCACCTCCGCCACGTTAAGATTAATATAATCCACACCGACAAAGACATTTTCAGACACATAGTCGACATTGAGACTTTCGCTTGTGGCCTGCTTTAATGCAGCGCCCCCGGCCAGGATTTTGATGTTTTCAAGGCCGCGCTCCTTTACCATTGGTAAAATCTTTCGCACAAGGGGTGCGACACTTGTTATAAGACCGCTGACACCTATAGCCATTGCTTTTTCCTGAGCAGCAGAATCAACAAGCTTCTCCACTGAACAATCCTTTCCACAGTCGACAACGCGGTATCCGTGGGCAGTGAGGATTGTTTTGACGATATTTTTCCCAAGATCGTGAACATCTCCCTCAAGGCTTGCCAGTACTACGCACCCTTTTGTCTGGGGCGGGGTGGAATCCTCGAACAATTCTTTTATTACGGCGGTTACTGCACGCCCGGCAAGCATAATTTCAAGCAGACTGAATTGTTCCACAGTGCATTTTGCATCCAGCTTTTTCATTGCCTCCTCTATCCCTTTGGTCACTATCTGTTGCTTATCCACACCTGCAGCACAAAGCTTTTTTGCCTCTGTGACAGATTCTGCCTGGTCTCCATCAAGAATGAGTTCCTGTAACCTGTCAAGGGACTGGCTGTCCCTGGCTTGCTGTTCTGAAATCTTTTGTTTCATCTTACCCTCCTTTCAATTTATCGTCAGCCTGGTCAATTCG
>JAAEOP010000606.1 GCA_024223125.1 Chloroflexota bacterium | reverse complement strand
TGGACCGGAACCAACACCGCTAACTGGCAAAACGAGTGCGCGATTCCGGCCCCAGACAGCGACGAAAACATCTGTACCCGCTACCGATACGATGCAACCAGCCGTCCCATCTCCTCCACCAACGCCCTGGGGCAAACCAACCTGACCTTTTATGACAATGCCGGCCGGGTTGTGACCAGCGTTGTCAATTATGATGGCGTGACGGCCGTTAACACCCTCTGTACCGATTTCAACAACCCCGACCCAGAATATAACCTTTGCTCACTGACCGGGTATGACCAATACGGCCGTGTCAATTCCACCACCGACAGCCTGGGCCGCATCACTCGCAGCGAATACGACAGCCTGGGCCGGGTTAAAGGCACGATTGTCAACAGTGTCAATGTTATCAGTTTAGCTAATTGTAATTTCCCGCCCCTGACCACTGACCGCAACCTGTGTACCCTTTACCAATACGACAACGTGGGCAACACAATGATTGTCACCGACACAATGGGGCGGATGACGCGCACCTTTTACGATGAACTGAACCGGGTTGATGGTGCGATTGGGAATTGGGATGGAATTATCACCTTGAATGATTGCGCCACCCAGCCCCGCGAACGTGACGACAACATTTGCACCCAATACCAATATGACGAAGTGGGCAACACCATCCTCGTCACCAACACTCTGACGCAAACAACCCGCACCTTCTACGACGAGTTGAACCGCGTTTCTGTCACCGTCGCTAACTGGCAGCCCGGTCTCACGTCACCGAATCAATGCGTTATATCGCCTGATAATGCCAATGATGAAAACATTTGCACATTGTATGGCTACGACAAAGCTGGCAACCAGATAACAACTACCAACGCCCTTAACCAGACCAGTCTGACTGTTTATGACGCCGCCAACCGGCCGGCCGTCCAGGTGTCTAATTGGGATGGAAGCACAGCTATCGATACGGATGGCAGCGGCTGCGCCACAGCGTATGCGGCCGACGCCAATCTATGCAGCCGCACCCAATACGACACCCTCGGCCGCAGAACGGCCGTCACCGACCCCATGGGCAACAGTACCGATTTTGCTTATGATGGTCTCGGCCGTGTCACTGCCACTACCCGCTATCTCAACCAATCTCCAATCTCCAATCTCCAATCCTACGACGCCCTGGGCAACCGTCTCACCGTTACCGACGCCGAAGGTAACACAACCAGTTACGAACATGATGGCCTCAACCGGCTAATAAAAACGACCACGGCCGAAGGCGTCGTCACGCAACAAGCCTACAACGCCGCCAGTTGGGTTATTACCAATACAGACGGTCTGGGACACACCACCATCATGGATTATGATCAGATGGGCCGCCGCATCAGCGTGACCGATCCAGAAGGGAATTCGACAGCTTATGAATATGATGCTCTGGGCAACCAGACAGGAATGATTGACGCCGAGGAAGTGCGAACAGCCACCTATTATGATGATCTTAACCGGTTGGTACGGGTCATTGAAAACCAGATTTTTATAGACGGAGAGCCAACCGATCCGATTAATATCAGTACCTATTATGCTTATGATGCGCTGGGCAACCGGGTGGTCATCACCAACGCTCTCAATTTCACCAGTTCTTACACCCTCTACGACGACCTCAACCGGCCGGTGGTAGTTGAAGATGCGCTGGGCAACCAGACCCGCACCGCCTACAACGCTTTGGGGCTGCGTACCAGCGCCACCGACGGTAATGACGCCGTCGCTGCCTACAGCTACGATGGCCTGAACCGTCTCAGCCAGACAGATTACACCCAGGATGGAGAAACAGTTGCCTACGCTTATGACGCCATAGGCAACCGATTGGTAATGACTGACAGTGTGGGCACAACCAGCTATCAGTATGACGACTTGTACCGCCCCATCATCGTCACCGACCCCTTTACGGGCACAGTTGTCTACAGTTATGACCGCGTGGGCAACCGCATCGGGCTGACTTATCCAGATGGAAAACAGGTCACAACCATTTACGATGACGATAACCGCTTGCAAACGGTGCAGGATTGGGACAGCGGCACAACCAGCTACGAATATGATGCCGTCGGCC
>JAAEOP010000605.1 GCA_024223125.1 Chloroflexota bacterium | reverse complement strand
CCGGGCACAACGTACCCGGCCGATTCACCGGCCGTTGTTGTCAGGCTGACGGCCAATCCCTGCCCATCTATAACGCTGAGGTGGCTGGTGTTGTTGGGGGCGTCTGGTTCGGGTGTGAATGGGGAAGCATGACGGCTGGCGAGGGTGTCCTGTACCTCGTGGCAATATTGATCTACAAAATCATCGCCCAGGAAGTGGGTGATGGCCTCTTCTGGATGTTCGTCGCTCCATTGATCCCAATACGGCCGTGCCCGATTGGTAGCAACCATGATTTCGTATAACAAACGTAGGTGGTCTGCCGAACCGTGCGGCCGTTTTTGTACATCAAATCGAGAAAGTAGTTTAAGAGTGAAAGCGGTGAGAACGCCGCCGGTGGAGCTGGGTGGAGGCAGCAATATTTCAAAATCATGGTAGGGCAGGCGGATGGAGTTTACTTTGCGTACTTTGTAATGGGTCAAATCATCTTGGGTGATCAGCCCCCCGTTTTGCTGCTGGTCTTGGACGAATAGTTGGGCCAAACGGCCGTGCCGGGCATACGCTTCACCCTCTTCTGCTAATGTGGTCATGGTGTCGGCCAGGTCGGGGATGAAGAGATTGTCGCCGGGTTGGATGATGGGGCCGTTGGGAGTGAAAATAGTTCTCATGCCGGCGGTGTGGGTGTAGAGCGGCTCTAGCAATTTACAAGTGCTGGCCTGGAAAGCATCCATTTTTGTTCCTTCGCGGGCCAGTTTGAGAGCCGGTTCTAATAGTTTTTGCAGGGGGAGACGGCCGTAATCAGCCGCCATCTGGCACAAGCCAAATATGTTGCCGGGCACGGCGACGGCCGCGCGACCCAGATGAAAATCCTGTGTCGTCGCTCCAAAATCTATTGTAACCTGGTCAAAATCCAGCCGGTCTGGTTTGATGCCGTTGTGACCAGGAGTGTTACTGAAAAAGTCGTAAACGAGGGAACGGCCGTTTTGGGGATTGAAAATGTGGGCGATGCCGCTGCCCCCCAAATGCACTACACCAATTTCGGCAATGAATGAGACAAAGGCAGCGGCAACGGCGGCGTCTACCGCATTGCCCCCCGCTTTTAGAATGGCTGCGCCGGATGCGGCCGTTTCTGCCCCCCCCGCGGCAATAACTCCAGGCATATTTCGTACTCCTTTTGGTAGCCATTCACTCCCCCAAGGTGCCCGGCACTTATAAACGAGTGTGCTACTCCAGTAGACTTGGTAATGAAGTGCCGGGCACCTGAATGGTTACTCCTTTTGTTTGATTTAGCATAGTAGTTTACCCTGAATGTTGAGGGTTGTGCGAATAAATTTGCAGCAACAATTGCAAAGTCCACCTTCGTGGACTGAAACTTAGTCGATGAAGTATGGACTGATACCCAGTCGGCGTAGGCTGACTTTGCAGACGTAGCGGCAGATTTGTCTGCTAAATTACTTGACAAGGAATTTGAGTTTTATTATGATTGGCAACATTATCAATTTTAATAATAGGTGGTGATGCTGATTGCGAAAAAGCGATTTAATTATTCATCCGGTGCGCTTTCGTATTTTGCGAACCATAGGTGATGAGCGGCTAACGACTCAGGAAATATCTGACCGGCTGCCGGATGTGCCTAAATCATCCATTTACCGGCATTTGAAACTGCTGCTGGACAATGACGCGGTAACTGTGGCTGATACGCGGCTGGTCAATGGAATTCAAGAAAAAGTGTATGCCGTGTTGCAGCCGCCCTCGTTAGGCCCTGGTGATGTGGCGAATTTAACGGCCGATGAACACATTGGCTATTTCACAACTTATGCACTGATGTTGATTCAAGATTTTGCCGCCTATTTACAGACGACCGAAGCGCACGGAGCCATTGATATGTTGGCCGACCGGGTTGGCTACCATGAAGCCTCATTTTATGCCACGCCGCAGGAGTTGGATGTGGTTGTTGGGGCGTTAAATCAGGCGCTGCTGCCGCTGCTAAAGAATGAGGGGGGCAACGGCCGTCGTCTTTACAAACTGGCAACTGTTATGCACCCCCAAGAACCATAACGCAAATGGAATTGCGGCTGGTGGTTGGTAGCTTGTACTAGCCACCAGCCACCAACTACTATTTACTAGGAGTATTACATGGAAGAATTAGAAGAATTAAATGAACTAATCCC
This sequence comes from Chloroflexota bacterium, assembly GCA_024223125.1. The sequence continues at coordinate 5,885 of JAAEOP010000605.1, read as the reverse complement.
ATATTTGCCTCTGCTCATTCCCATTCTCATTATTCAAACGGTATTGGTCATTGCCGCTTTGTGGGATTTGGTGAAGCGGGAAAAGACGAAAGGACCAAAGTGGGTCTGGCTCCTCGCTATTTTGTTTATCAATTTGGGAATTGGGGCTATTCTTTATTTTGTGGTGGGGCGGGATGAGTGATTCTTTTGCCATTCAATGTGAAAATTTGAGCCGATGGTATGGGGAGGTGGCAGCGTTACGGCCGTTGAACCTGGAAGTGTCTACCGGAGCTATCTTTGGTTTTTTGGGACGAAATGGGGCCGGCAAGACGACGACGATTCGGCTGTTGGCTGGGCTGGCACGGCCGTCGGCCGGACGTGCCTGGGTAGCCGGTGTAGAAACAACGTTAGCGGACAGCGCCGCACGGGCCAAGTTTGGTTATCTGCCCCAGGAACCGGCATTTTATACCTGGATGACGCCGCGTGAATATCTGGATTATGTGGCTAGACTTTTTCAGATGGACAAAGCTCAACGCCGAAAACGGATTGCTGAGATGCTGGAACTGGTGGGCTTGGCAGATGCGGCTAAACGGCCGATTCGCGGTTTTTCCGGTGGCATGGTCCAGCGGTTGGGTATTGCCCAGGCAATGCTGCATGAGCCGCCAGTGCTGTTGCTTGATGAACCGACAAGTTCATTGGACCCGGCCGGCCGGTATGAACTGCTGACCCTGATTGAAAGTTTACGGGGGCGGGTGACGGTGTTTCTCTCCAGCCATATTTTAGACGATGTGGAGCGGGTTTGTGACACCATTGGCATTATTCGTCAGGGGGAACTGCTGCTACTGTCGGATCGTGAGGAACTGCTGCGGAATTATGCGGCCGATGCAGTGATTTTGGAAGTGGAGGAACCATCATCCCTACCTGGATTTGTAGCTGAATTGGAGAAGTTGGCCTGGGTTACGGCCGTCATTGCCGAAAACGGCCGTGTGCGAATCAATGTCAATAATATGCCCGTAGCCAAACGAGCATTACTGCCCCTGACCCTGCAACATGAACTGATTTTACACAGGTATGAATGGGTACGGCCGTCGTTGGAAGAAATCTTTCTGCAAATTAGTGGGTAAAAGAAAGTATGCAAGTATGCAAGTGGCAAGTTTGCAAGTTGGAGGATGTTATGGGAAATAAGCCGGTGAGTTTTGAGGAATGGGAGAGGTCGGTTCATACGAGTATTAAGAATGATCCTTTGTGGGATTTTTTGGTTTATCCGAAGTCGTTATTTCTTTACGATTTGATGTGGGAGGATTGTGAATATCTTTTACCTGACGAACGTGGTCGGGCGATTTCCAGGCAATTGACCCGCAGTGTGGGATCTATCAGCGCTAATATTGAGGAAGGATACGGTCGAGGATATGGCGCCGATTATGCGTATCGTCTCAGGATTGCATTGGGTGAAGCCCGTGAATCTCGTGGCTGGTACTGGAAAGGGCATAAGCGTTTGCCCCTGGAAGTTCTCAATCATCGGATCACTTTGTTGGATGAAATAATAGCCATTCTACCCACCATTATCCAAAGGCAACGCCAATTCAAAAAACGCTAACAACATCTTCCAACCTGCACACTTGCACACTTGCACATTTGCAGACCTGCAAACTTGCACACTAAAAAAACCATGACAATCATATTTTTCACAATCTCAATTACTCTAATGATTTTGCTGCCGATTTTTTTGGCGGCGCTGCTGCGGCGACGATATGTGGTGGCTTGGTTTTTATTTTGTGTGGGCATGGCTACCTTTATTGGGTCGCAGGTGTATCATATCCCCTTTAATAACTGGTTGGCGGACATAGGGGTGATTGGGCCGGTAACGGCCGATGATCCCAATTTGTGGCGCACGGCCGTCATCCTGGGCTTGTCGGCCGCCATTAGCGAAACGTTGGCGCGGGTGATTGGGTACGCGCTGATCTTCCGTTACAAAAAAGCAGAGGCATTTGCCGATGGGGTCATGGTGGGGTTGGGGCATGGCGGCATTGAGGCGATGTTGGTAGGCGGTGTGTTGACGGCCGCTTCTGTAACAGCGCTACTTTCTTTGCAGCATATTGATTTGAATACATTGGATTTAACGGCCGAACAGATGACGGCCGTCACCTACCAATTGGAAACGATTTCTAGCAGCCCATTTATTGCATTTGCCAGTTTAATTGAACGTGGGGCGGCGATGAGTTTGCACGTCATCGTGTCGGTGTTGGTGTGGATGAGCTTTAAGCGGCGCAATGTGATTTATCTGTTGGCAGCCGTCTTGTTTCATGCTTTGTTTGACACATTGGCCGTGCTGCTGCCCCAGTTTACAGAAAATATCTGGTTGATTGAAGGCGTGTTTGTGTTACTGGCAGGGTTGGGTTTACTCTGGTTGTGGCGCGTATGGCCGTCTGAGGTACGGCCGGAGCGCCACTTAAATTCACTGCGAGTAGACCTAGCTTTGTGGGGCACGGCCGTTCATAAAGAAATGTGGCAGCAGTGGCGCACCAAACGAGTGCTGGTTGTGAGCGCTGTTTTTGTGCTAATGGGGTTGGCGTCGCCGCTGCTAGCAAAGTTTACGCCGCAGTTGTTGCAGAGCATTGAAGGGGCTGAACAGTTCGCCGAATTAATTCCGGAACCAACCACGGCCGACGCCATTACCCAATACATCAAAAACTTTACCCAATTTGGCTTTATTCTGGTGATTGTGTTGGGGATGAGTGCCGTAGCGGGTGAAAAAGAAAAGGGGACGGCCACGATGATTTTGAGCAAACCGCTGCCCCGATGGTCGTTTTTATTGAGCAAGTTTACAGCCCAGGCGCTGCTGTATCTGCTGGCGATTATGTTAGGGGCCTTAGGGGCTTATTTTTACACGGCCGTTCTCTTTGGCGGTTTGGCATGGGGGCCATTTTTGTTGGGGAATGGGCTGTTGTGGTTGTGGGTACTGGTGTTTACGGCCGTTACCCTTCTAGGCAGCGCCATTGCCAACAGCACGGCCGCAGCCGCCGGACTCTCTTTTGGCATTTCAGTATTGCTGCTGCTGGCGGGCGGTTTGCCTACTGTGGGCGCGGTCATGCCTTCCGCTTTGGTAGCTTGGGCGGCTCAGTTGGGGGTGGAGACGGCCGTTCCTGCCAATGGCGGCGCGGTAGCGATGAGTGTTGTGTTGGTTGTTGTGGGTTTGGTAACGGCCGTGGCCTTCTTTGAGCAGCAAGAGTTGTGAGAGGAAAGTGTGCAAGTGGCCAATGTTTTGAACAGATTGTAAAAATGGAAACCTGGTGTGCATTGTAATAGCCTACCCTAAATCCCCGGCGATCAACCGGAATTGTTCCCGCGCCGCCTCCAATTCTTCGACAATTTCCGCGGCAATCACGTCGGGGTCTGGTAAATTTTCTGTATCTTCCAATGATTCATCCCGAAGCCAGAAGATGTCCAGATTGACTTTGTCGCGGGCAATGATGTCGTCGTAGGTGTAGACTCGCCAACGGCCGTCCCTATTTTTCTCACTCCACGTTGTTGCCCGTTCATGCCGGTTTGCCGGATGAAAGCAAACTACAAACTCGTCCAGGTCGACGCGGGTGAGCGGGTTTTGTTTTAGCGTGTGATGGATATTGGTACGGTAATCGTAGAACCAGATTTTTTCTGTCCACGGCCGTTCTCGCCCTGGCTTCCTGTCAAAGAACAGCACATTTGCCTTAACACCTTGCGCATAGAAAATGCCAGTGGGTAAGTGCAGGATGGTATGCAAGTCACTTTCTTGCAACAGTTTGCGCCGCACCGATTCACCTGCACCACCTTCAAAGAGGACATTATCAGGCACAACCACCGCCGCTTTGCTATGCTGTTTAAGCATCTTATGCACATGTTGCACAAAGTTGAGTTGCTTATTGCTCGTTGATGTCCAGAAATCGTCGCGCACGACGGTTTGCACTTCTCGTTTCACTTCCCCTTCTTCGGTGATGTAGGTGACGCTAGATTTTTTTGCCGAATGGGGGGTTGGTCAACACCATGTCGTAGGTGGTACTTGATTTGTTAGCCAGCCAACCCTTCGTAGATGTTGGCTTTCACATCTACATTGAGGCGATGCCAGTTTTCGCCATCAATCAGCGTTACGAGCCGCTTAAGCTTGGCCGGACCTGGATGCGGTTTTGCGCTTTGCGGAAGATGGTGGGGATAAGACCGCGTCCCTGGCCCAATGCTTGCAAGGTTGCCCGATAATGGATTTCTAGTTCATTCCCGTCCAGGTTGACGAGGCAGGCCCAGCTATATTCATCAGGAATGGTGGATGGATCGCTGATTTTGCGGCGCTCATCATCCATTTTCAGGAAGAGCAAATAGGTGAGCTGCTCGACGTAATCGCCGTAGGAAAGGCCGTCGTCACGGACGAACGGTGCAGTAATTCCAGAGACGTTGCACGATGGCAGATGATTGATTAGACATAGATTGCTCCCATGAGTTGGCGTGTCAAAATCGCGCTATTCATCATCTGGCATCCAACCGTAATGTGCGATTTCAAAAGTCACATATTCTTTGAAATCATGTAAATATCTAAACGTTGCCTTCAATCCATAGTGGTTTTTCTGCGCTTCGCGCCATCCTTTACGTTCAATTGTGCCGATAACAAAATAGTCGTTGCCGATTACATCAAGGCTGTTTCCTATCATGGCTGCCGTTAATAATTCTTCGACTTTATCTTGATGCAAAATCAGTAAATCACAGTTGGGACAATATTTGCCGGTCATGTTCAAGACAAAGGGTTGTTGCGGATCAATATGGATGAAAAAGGGATGCTTTCGCGCTTTCGTTTTTTGGTCGCATTGGAGACAACGCGAAAAGCGAAAATCCTTGTATGGATTGAGAAAGAATTTATATTTGGACGGCAGTTTGCCTAATTGCGGTTTTTTACTCATTAAATGTTATGCTCCTGAACGGCCGTGACATTTCTTATATTTCTTTCCGCTGCCGCAGGGACAGGGTGCATTGCGACCAACTTTTGGCTCGACGCGGGGCTTTGCTAACCGTACTGGTTGGCTACGCTGACGTTTTTTCTCACGCACTATTTGTTTTTGTCTGTTCTGTTCCCATTCATATCGTTTCTGGTAATCATTACGAATGTCGTATGGTTGGGGTGGTTTTTGAGGTTTAAAGCCACGATTCATATCGCGTAAATAGGGTTGTCTCCCAAAAAATTCGTAACTTAATATCTCCGCATCGTCTAATGCCAGGATATGATCGCGGCTCGTTTCATCTGCTAATTCGCCTAATTCTCCCGCCCAATTGCCCCACATTTCATCGGTATCGGGGGGAATAGCGTCAGGAGGCGGCAGTTGTGCCCGAAATATGGTTGTGATTTCTTCACGGGTTTCAGGATAATACACAGCGATTTTGGTAAGAATTGAACCGCTCAAACTGATGCCATAATGCCATTCATTGCCGCTATACTTGGCTATGATGGGTTTCAGATGAGGAATGATGGGAGGGCCAAAGTGAACTAAATCTTCTTCAAACCATTCGCACCAATTTTGTAACATGGCGTCGTCTGTGCCGTACAAGCGAGCAAAGGTGGGCATCGCCTTAAGATTTTGCCATGAGAGCATAAACTTACCCGCATGAACGAAGCGATACCAGCGAGGATCATCGTCATCTGGCCAATCATCGTCGAACGCTTCATTAAAAACGGTAAGTAATAGCGGCTCTGTCTCGGATCGTCGTTCCCAAATGGCATTGATGAGATCGGGATGAGGGTAACGGCCGGCTGTGTTTAATTAAGAGATTAAACCACTGCCTCTGGCAGTGGAATAAGTATTGGTTCTACCAGTGTATTGAATATGATGAGTACCATATTTTTGCCTAAAAGGTGCGAGACAAACAAATAGGAAAAACATGACACCCAT
>JAAEOP010000604.1 GCA_024223125.1 Chloroflexota bacterium | reverse complement strand
GGGCCTATACTTCAATGGCGGGACAGGCCATTTGCGCCACACGACTGTGAGCTACGGGGGCGCGTGGAACAACGTCTCACGCAGCAGCATTCTGGCGCAAAATGTTACTGCAGGCGAGGTGCGCATTGAGCACAGCGAAATTATCAGTTCCTCTGAAGTGGGTTTCCCCGATTATGGGATTTACATTGATAACGCCAGAATGGTCATTAGCAATACTCTCATTGCCAATAATGGAGATGACCCCGTCACAGATAAAGCCATTTGGATGGATGCAGGAGACATGCACCAAACGCTTCTGGTCGGCAACACCTTCAGCGCAAACGCCAGCAGCCGCGTGCTTATCAACGGAGGGACTCTGGCTGGCTCGGCGTTTTTAGGGACCAACGAGGGGCTCGAAGGGTTCGAGCTTGACGGCATTCTCCGGGTTCCGGCCGGACTGACGCTCACGCTGGATGCCAACACGATTATCCTAGGACGAAGTAACGCCTACTTGTTCATCGAAGGAGGCCATATAGACGCGCTAGGTACGTCCAGCCAGCCTGTGATTCTCACCTCTAGCAGCGACACCGGGCCAGAAGAGTGGGCCGGCGTGCGGTTTGAAGGCGGCACGGGATACTTTAACCACACAACAATACGCTACGGGGGCATTTGGAACGTGCTTGCTTTTGCCAACCTCGCTGTTCAGGATGTTACCAATGGTGAAGTGTTGCTCGAAAACAGCCAAATTTATGGCGTCGCGACATCCTTGGGGAATGATTATGGCATTTATGCCCAAAATAGTAATGTAACCATTCGCAACACATCGGTAATTAGCAATGGCTCATCTGCCAGTGACGCGGGTATTTACGCGACGGTGAACAGCCACATCGTACTCGAAAACAGCATTGTCAGCGACAACGCTGGGACCGGCTTTTTGCTGGAAAATGGTGTTGGAGATATTACCTGCTCCAGCGTAATCGACAATCAGGGAGATGGGATTGCCCTCACTGGCACCGGTACTAACTTCACGGCGTTGAGTGCTTATATTTTTGGAAATATTGGCCTGGGATTGAATAACCAAACGCCTGATCTGGCGGATGCCCGTTTCACTTGGTGGGGCGCGGCAGACGGGCCGGGGGGCGCTGGCCCCGG
>JAAEOP010000603.1 GCA_024223125.1 Chloroflexota bacterium | reverse complement strand
GCACCGCCTGATTCAATAAAATAGCCGCTAAACATAGCGCTGGCCAAGTCGCTTAATCCAAGAGCTGTGCCTTTTGACACAACGGAAACGAGTTGTTCGATTAGTTCTAAAATGCGATAATTTGCTTGAGTAGGTGTTGATAGGGTAGTTGTTTTCATACACAGATTATCCCAAACAACACCTACTTTGTCTCTTGTTTTTTTGACCCTGTTAGGGAAAACGAAAGTATCTGACGCTTACCTCAATGTTAGGCACGTTTTTTGATGCCAGAGGGCCTGTTTTAGGTGTGGCGGTAGCGGTGGTCATTAGCAGTATGTTGAGCATCGGGCAACTTTTTGCAGGGTTTTCACCGCAGTTGATTTTATTTTTACCGGAAGCGATACCTGCGATTATTACGGCCGTTAATCAAGGTGAAACATTGCCCCCAGTTTGGCCGATCCCAATCATTGCAATATCTTTATACTCAATCTTGTTCATTGCCCTGGCCATCTGGCGTTTCAATCGGGAGGAATTCTAAAATGGATAATAACTGAGGATGGGCATGATGGTGAAAAAGGATTTGACAAAAACTAGAAAAAAATGTAACCGTCTGAAGAGTCAAAGAAGTTTCCAGACAATTCTAAGCATGTCGGACAAGATGTCTATGAAGGCACAAGAGGATGAATATGAAGAAGGTTTGTATCGTGGGAGCATCAGGGAAGCTTGGGCAGTATATGGTGCAGCACGCACTGGAACGGGATTACGAGGTGGTTGGTGTTTGTCGGGAGCAAAGTGTAGACAAACTTGATGCGTTCAAGGAATGCATCACCATTATTCCTGGAGCAACGAACGACCGCGAGGCCATCAAGAAGGCGGTCGCTGGCTGTGACGGGGTGCTCACCGTGCTGGTACCTTGGGGAGTTAACCAGTACTCCTCGGGAACGGCGCAGGCGGTACTAAATCACGCACGTCCAGAGGCGCGCTTAATTTTCTCCTGTGGCTGGCATATTTCGCGGGATAGCCAGGACGTATACTCACGGAGATTCAAATGGACTGTAAATGCCGCCAGTTGGATCGGGCGATTGCTGCGAGCTGTCGACATCGATGACCAGGTGGAAGCGTGTCGGCGTGTGTTTGCCAGCAACACTCAATGGACAGTTGTGCGTGGCAGCGGACTCGAAGAAGGTGAGAGCCAGGGCTTACCGGTGTGGAGCAGGCACGTAGGCGACCCCATCCTCGAGAGCGACCTCACGCGGTACGTGGACTTTGCCTTGTTCATGGTAGAAGCCCTCAAGAATGACGAACTCATCCATGAGGCACCAGCAATTGTCGGTTGCCAAACGCCCTCGGCGCTGGCGTTCACACAATAGGAGTCAATAATCATGACGCTAAATCTTACCACTTTACCTCCAAATACTCGCCGTTGGCTAGAACGATCATTGGCAATGAATGAGTCAATTCCCAACCGAATTTTGAATTCACAGGAAGGAGAAATTGATATTCGAGGCAAATGGATACCGTTTACGGCCAGCACGATTTATCAACGGGAGCCTGTTTCCTTTATTTGGACAGCACGCCTAACTTTAATGTCCGTCGCTTGGATAATAGCTGAGGACGGTCATGACGATGAAAAAGGATGGGGCGGATCAAAATTGTGGGGCTTTGTGCCCATGGGAGCACTCAAAGATACAGAAGTCTTTGCCATGCAGGTTGTGCGTAGTTTGGCTGAATTACCGTGGAAGCCTCAGTTTGCCCTTGCTTTAACTGATTTAGAATGGACAGATTCTGGTGAGAATAGTTTTGATGTTGGCGCTGTTGTTGGAAACGAACCTATTTCGGTTAGGTTTGAGCTAAACGAAAGTGGCGACATTATCAGAGCTTCTAGTGAGCGCTATTATGACGTACCCGATGGATTTGTTAAGGCACCTTGGCATTATGAATTTTCAGATCACAAAGATTTTGCTGGTGTACGTATGCCGAAAACGGCCGTTGCCATTTATGAAAAACATGAGGGGCCATGGGAATATTGGCGCGGCAAAATCACGTCGACTAAAGTCGAAGTTTAAATTAGCACATCTAAAATTAAAAAGGAGGCTCAAATGAAAGCAATCGTATATGAAAAATTTGGATCACCAGAAGTTCTTCAGCTCAAAGAGGTAAAAAAACCGGTGCCCAAGGATAATGAAGTACTGGTTAAAGTTCAGGCGACATCAGTAACCATCGGGGACGTGATATTGCGAAGTGGCAAACACCCAGATTCCCAATTTCAGACGCTTATGCTGCATATGGTTTTAGGTCTTAGAAAACCAAGAAGACCAATACTCGGTATGGAATTGGCCGGAGAAATTGAGGCCATTGGCAAAGATGTGACACGATTTAAGAAAGGTGACCAGGTTTTTGCATCTACCTTCGGGGAAAAGTTTGGTGGCTATGCCGAGTACAAATGCCTGTCTGAAGATGGGGTGCTGGCCATAAAACCGGCTAATATCAGCTATGAGGAAGCTGCCACGGTTCCTGGTGGGGGGATGACTGCATTGAAAGTGCTTAGAAAAGCAAATATCCAGAACGGACAAAAGGTTCTTATCTATGGTGCTTCTGGTGCGGTGGGTACGAATGCAGTACAGCTTGCCAAGCAGTTTGAGGCAGAAGTGACCGGGGTGTGCAGCAGCAGGAATTTGGACCTGGTAAAATCTCTGGGAACCGACAAAGTCATTGATTACACTCAAGAAGATTTCACTCAAAGCGGTGAGACCTATGATGTTGTCTTCGATGCGGTAGCCAAAATATCATCTTCACAAGGCAAGAAAGCGCTAAAGAAGTCGGGAACTTATCTTAATGTTATTAAGGATTCCGGCGGTGGCGAAAAAGCTGAAGATCTACTCTTCCTGAAAGAGTTAATTGAAGCGGGGAAGATGAAACCGGTCATTGATAGATGCTATCCGTTAGAGCAAATCGTCGAGGCTCACCGGTATGTGGATCAAGGACACAAAAAAGGAAATGTGGCCATCACTGTGGAACACAATAACAAGAGCTAGCATCTACTTGTTCGGTTTAAATCGCCGGATTAAAGTGAACGAGAAGGAGACCATTTGAAAGCGATTGTTTGGACAGAATATGGACCACCAGAAGTTCTTCGGCTTGAAGAGGTAGAAAAACCTACTCCTAAAGACAATGAACTACTCATAAGGATAGTTGCGACCACGGTAACATCAGGGGACTGTGAAATGCGAAGCCTCACTGGTACTCTTTGGTACTCGCTCCCCATGCGAGCATATGTGGGTCTCAAAACACCAAAGAGAATAACGATCCTGGGGATGGAGTTATCCGAAGAGATTGAATCAATAAGCAAAGATGTAAAACGATTCAAAGAAGATGACCAAGTTTTCGCAGCGACTGGTTTTGTTGGTATGGGTGCTTATGCTGAGTACATATGTCTGCCAGAAGAACCTGAAGACGGGGCTCTGGCCGGCCAACAACCATTAGATTTGTATCCTTTTTTGCAAAGATTAACCGGTTTATTGCAACGTACTTTGCCAGAAAACATTGCTGTTTCCTTTACGGCCGTGTCCGGCAAGTATCTTATCCACGCCGACCCTTTACGCATCCAACAAGTGATGATGAACCTGGTCGTGAACGCTCGTGACGCCATGACCCAGGGTGGCCAGCTCAATTTTGATCTTCGAAAAATTGATTTGGCTCCCCATGACCCCGTACCTATTCCAGATATGTCCCCTGGTAAATGGATTCAAATTACGATTACCGATACGGGCAACGGCATCCCGGCCGATCTCCTGGATCACATCTTCCAACCCTTCTTCACGACCAAAGAATCGGGTAAAGGCACAGGATTGGGACTGGCCCAGGTTTATGGCATTATTCAACAACATGAGGGTTTTATTGATATCCACACACAGGGAGGCCAGGGAACATCGTTTCACCTGTTAATTCCTGCGTTAATTGCAACCAAACCCCAATTGACAGAAGAGCAGGTCATAGATTTACCAAAAGGACATGGCGAGACAATATTAATTGTGGAAGATGATTCAGCCATCAGGCAGGTAATGTCTGACAGCCTGAAAATGTTAAATTACAATCCTGTCACCACACACAACGGCAGTGCCGCACTAGACATTTTACGCGAACATAGGCACAATTTCGCTCTCATAATCAGCGATGTCATCATGCCGGAAATGGGCGGCGTCGCTCTTTTCCAGGCCATTCAGCGAATGAATCTAGCCATACCCATCATTCTGATGACCGGCCACCCTATGAAACATAAGATGGAAGAATTGCACACTCAGGGGTTAGCCAGTTGGTTGCTAAAACCCATTAATTTACAACAACTGGCTGAGGTAATTGTCCAGCATTTATCCTAGGGAGACCACCTACCATCAGCCACCAACTTAACTACAGCTTATATTTTATGTTGATTTTTTGACAAAAAAGGTGAGCTTGTTATAATCCTCACCTGTTGTTGCGGGGTAGAGCAGAGGCAGCTCGTCGGGCTCATAACCCGGAGGTCACAGGTTCGAATCCTGTCCCCGCTATAAGTAAAAAAGCACCCAACTCGGGTGCTTTTTTGTTGCCTATTAGCAACTGCTTTGCGTACCATCGCAACCTCCTTATGACATTATCATGTCTACCAACAACTTCAACTGCTGCCCGACTAAGGCGCCAATCAGTGCGCTGAGACTGGCCAGGAAAAATGCGATCAGGCCGCCAAAAACGGCCGTGCGCTTATTTGTACCGGAAACCTGCTGCGCTATTTCCCTAATCGGCCATTGGTCTGACCCCAACATCACCATCTCAATGAGCGCCCGAATTGTTAAACGGTTAGCTTGCGGCCGCTCAAGTTCACTGATCACACCCAAAAACAGGCCCATGCCGGCCAATGTTATGGTTAATGCAATGACCCCGCCCTCACCCACAGCCGCTGCCCCTACAATAATACCTACCAGCATAGCCGGAGCTAAAAATGGGGCTGCCCCTTGTTGAATCATCTCGGCCGGAGCTTCTAATGCTTCAATGATGCCTGCTTTTAATCCCCGGCTAGTCAAACCGCCTAATAAACCAATGGCCGCTACCAACAACATGGGGGTCAACGCCCCACCCACTAGTCCCAACACTAAACCGGTAAATGCACCCCCTATTTGAGCGGAGATGAGTGACACACTGCTAAAGATAACGGCCGATATAATAACCAGGCGACGGGTTAAGAAATAAGTGCCCAGATACCCCCCCACAATTAGACCAACCAATACGGCAACCAAAACGCCCCCGCCACCAAGCATCACAAGGCCCAAAATAACGCCTACTAGCAGGCCAATGGCAGCGCCCAAAAATGCGCCTACAACAATAGAACCAGCTATAAGAAATAGAGCCACACCGGAAGCATCTCCCTCATCAGGTTTAGCCCGCGTAATAAATCCAGCCATCGCCCCAAAAAGCATCCCGCGCACAAAACCAAATAAGGCTGCTTCCAGTACACCATTTGGTATACCGCCTAACAAGAACCCAACGACGCCGACAATGAGACCAATAATGCCACCTGTTAGTAACCCACTCATCAGGCCGCGATTATTTTCCAGAACACTGTTGTATGCGCCAAACAAAAACAGCAAAATGGCAGCGCCACCTATGCCTGTCACCTCCTTTTGAACAAATCCACCCAACAAACCAAACCCGGTCCCAACCAGAGCAATATACACCAGATCACGCCAGACTTTTGTGGTTACATTTGAAGGTGAAATTTTATCGGTCATCATAATTACTTGCTACTTGCAAACTTGCCATCCTATGGCGCTTTCTCTCGAATTTCAAAACGACAGTATCCATCTCCTCGGGCACGGCAATGAGTTTCCACCACTTCAAATTCGCGGAAATTTTTACCGGTAGCATAGGCCATCGCTTCACTTAAAGTCCCCACATACATATGGCATAATGATTTGTCATCATGACGAGTATGGCAAATGACACAGGCATAATCAGTAAAAACAAACATGCCGCCTTCATCACGTACATCAATCAAGCCATAGGGTACATTATCCATCAATCCTTTACGAAGACCTAACAAGACTGCTCGCATTCGCAGCCGTCGAGGCAACGCCTTTAAGGCCAGTCCGGCCAACCCCATAGCCCCAGACTGCTCTTTGATTCCCCATTGAAACCCAGAACGGCCGATACGCTGCAACATCCCTTTTCCGGCCCGACCGGTAAACTCCTCAATGGCCGCATTCAAGTAAGCAAACTCTCGCGCTTCTGCCCCAAAGCCCAAATCGTTCGGCGGTGGATTATCCACATACCGTTGTAAACCACTAGATTGCAACACCACTTTCAACCCATTTTTACCCAGAACTTCTTCAATCCCCAACATCGTCTGGAAAAGCAGCGCATTGACATAGGGAGCATCTTCAGCAATTTCTACCGGTTCATATTTCGTCATATTACAACTCCTTTAACCAGACCGGCAAACGGGCGCCACTGGCCTGAAATCCGAATTTTTTATACAACGCTTGTGAAGGTAGGTTATCTATTTGGGTATTAAGGGAAACTGTGTGCAGCCCATGCTGATGATAACTGGAAAGGGCATGAACCAACAAGGCCGATCCGACACCATACCCCTGGTAAATGGGATTAACCGTTAAACGCGCCAAATGCACCCCAGCATCTGTACGAGAACTAAGTTGGAAACCGGCAATTTCATTATGCAACAGAGCGACATCAAAACTAAATGATTGTGGCCGGGCTAGGTGTAAAGCGTGGGCGCTGTGCTGCCATAAAGGCTCATAAGCGGCCGCTTCCAAACGTGCCAGAGCATCAAAATCATCGGCATGTACCGGCCGTATTTGCAAATTGGGGCTGGAGGTGATGAGTGGCATGGCCGTATCCTTTTTCACATATGTCTCGATTTCATTAACCAGAAAAAAGCCCATCTCCTCTAACCAGGTTTGCGGCCAGGAATTCATAATTAGCCAGGCCAACTGCTCTACTTTGCGCTGGCGCAAATACAGTTCTACACGATTAGCCATGGCCAGCAGCGCCATCCTGGGTTGAGGCATATCGGCCAACGCTGCCACACGCATCCAGGCTGCCGGCATTACATCAGATGCCGCTACCAGGCAACCTAGCACTTCCTCACGTTGGCCGATAAATTTGGCTGCATGATTCAATCTTGTGAGAGCCAGTTTAGGGTAAACGACAAAGCCGGGAGAGCCAATCCAATCAACAGGCAAATACCAATCTACATGAAGATGACAGTACACGGCCGTTTGCAACAATCTCGTCAGAGCGCCCACGTCTCCCCTGGTTGCCACCCGGAGCTGATTGCTGAATCCTTCCCGTGACAGTTGGTTTGCCAATTCCATAACGCTATTGTACACTACATAATCAAATTTCTAACAAATCAATTGAGTCAATTTTGTATTCAATCTCAGAATTCAAATTCAGCAAAAAAATAGATTTTTGACGAGGCAACACCCTGGAATTATGGCTAAAGACGGACGTGACAGGCAGTTAGAGAACACAATAGCAGCCCTGACCAAACGGTATGGTGAAGGGACAATTATGCGTCTGGGCGATGCCCAACATATGCAGGTAGATGTTATCCCCACTGGCGCGTTGTCATTAGATATTGCCTTAGGCGTAGGTGGTTTGCCACGCGGCCGTGTCATCGAAATTTATGGCCCCGAATCCTCCGGTAAAACCACCTTGTGCCAGCACATCATTGCCGAAGCGCAACGGCGTGGCGGCATCTGTGCCTTTGTGGATATGGAACACGCTCTAGACCCTGAATATGCAGCCAGATGCGGGGCAGACATCAACAATCTTTACATCTCCCAACCGGATACGGGTGAACAAGCTTTAGAAATTGCCGAAGCCCTCATCCGCTCTGGCACAATGGATGTAGTTGTCGTAGATTCTGTAGCCGCTCTGGTTCCACGAGCGGAAATTGAAGGGGAAATGGGCGACTCCCATATGGGTTTGCAAGCCCGACTCATGTCACAAGCCTTACGCAAATTGTCTGGAGCCATCAAGCAGACCAATACCATTGTAATTTTTACCAACCAACTGCGTTCAAAAATTGGCGTGATGTTTGGCAGCCCAGAAACAACCAGCGGCGGCAATGCCTTGAAATTTTACTCCTCAGTGCGGCTGGATATTCGCCGGATTCAAGCCATTAAAGCTCGCGGCGAAGTAACAGGCAATCGCACCAGAGTCAAGGTAAAAAAGAATAAAGTTGCCCCCCCCTTCACAGAAGCTGAATTTGACATCATGTACAACGAGGGCATCTCCAAGACAGGCTGCGTATTAGATTTGGCAGCAGAATACAATCTCGTAGATAAACGAGGCGCTTATTTCCGTTATGGTGAAACATTGTTAGGCCAGGGTCGTGAAAATGCCAAGGTATACCTGGCTGAACATACAGATTTATTATTTGATTTGGAACAATTGATTCGACAGGAAGCTGGTTTACCAGTTGGTGAATTGGCGGATTCTTAACTTTGGAAACGGCCGTCTAACCGGCGCCGGCCATTGGCAATTCAAATACAACAAACGATTAATTACAGATTGAGTCTGAAAGCAGACTTTTTAGCAAATGTGGCCTTATTGGTAAATACACTTACAACTGAAAAAACTGGATGGCTTGAACCATCCTTATCTGGACTAAACCATATATAAACAATTATGGAGATATTTTGTAACCCAGGTATTTGTTATACCCAAACCACGTCACCCGCACATTTCATCATTTCAGCTAGTGGTATTAGCTGGAAAATTAGATTTGTGGCTGCTTCCTAATTGCTACTAAGGCATCCTGCCCCTAAAAGATTGATCACCTGATCTGTACCCATATTGTTAATTGCATTGAAAAGCCGTGGCTCCGGTAGTCACGGCTTTATTTTTGCAAACTCGGAAGCTGCGTAATGGGAATAATTACTGCTTTAACAAACCAAAAACGAAACCCTAACCGGATCAATGTTTATATTGATGATGAGTTTGCATTTGGGCTGGCTGCTATTACGGCCGTCTCTCTCAGAGTCGGGCAAACTGTCACGGCCGCCGAAATAAACACGTTACAAAAAGCTGACCAGCTAGAAAAGGCTAAACAATCTGCTATTCGGTTTATTACTTATCGGCCGCGCAGCACGGCCGAGGTACAACAAAACTTACAAAAAAAAGGATTTAACGACGATGTGATTGCCCAGGCAGTGACACGCTTAGAAGAGGCCGATCTCCTGGATGACGCTGCCTTTGCCCGCTTCTGGGTAGAGCAGCGAGAAACGTTCAAGCCCCGCAGCCACTTTGCTTTACGCCAGGAGCTGCGTCAAAAAGGGGTGAGCGAATACATGATAGATAACATCCTGACCAGTGTAGATGAAACGGCCGCCGCCCGCCGGGCCGCCCAAAAAAAACTCTACCACTGGCAGAAATTGCCCCAAAATGAATTCAGCGCCAAATTGGGCGCTTATTTACAACGGCGTGGATTTTCTTACAGCATTATTCGAGATGTTCTTGATGAGATGTGGCAAACTGTCTCATCGTCAACAACGCAAACAGATTAAGGAGAACGACTATGACCCCAATAATTGGAGTTGTGTTGGGATTGGTCGTCGGTGCATTAATTACCGCAGCAGTTTCTTACATGGTTTTGAAACCCCGCACCGAACAGACCCAGCTAACATTTGAAAAGGAATTAGAACAAAAACGAACCGAAACCGAAAATGAAAATCAAACCATTCTGAAAACAGCCAGGAAGGAAGCCCATCAGGTTCGGCAAGAGGCAGAAAAAGTAACTGAACGTCGTTATGCTGACCTGGCTCGTGCTGAAGAACGTGTAGACCGCCGTAGTGGAAACCTGGATAAGCAATCTAAAAAACTGGAACAACGGGAGCAGATCCTAAACAAACGGCAAAGTCGCCTGGACAAACGCTATAACCAATTAGAATCCACGGAACAGGAACGACGCCAACAGTTAGAACAAGTAGCCGCGTTGACAACTGATGAAGCCAAGCAGATTTTGTTGGATGATGTGGAAAAAGAAGCCCGACAAGATATGGCCCGCATCATGCGCGAAATTGAAGATGAAGCCAAAGAAACGGCCAACATCAAAGCGCGTGAGTTGGTGGCCATGGCTATTCAACGCATTGCCAGTGACCAGGTGGCAGAAATTACGGTATCTTCTGTTTCGCTGCCCAGCGAGGAGATGAAAGGGCGCATTATTGGGCGCAGCGGCCGTAACATTCGCGCATTTGAACAGGCGGCCGGTGTAGATGTTGTAGTAGATGACACCCCCGAATCCGTCACCATTTCTAGTTTTGACGCAGTACGACGGGAAATAGCCCGGCGAGCTTTAGAGAAATTGATTTCCGACGGCCGTATCCATCCTGCCCGCATCGAAAAATTGATCAAAGATGCCAAACACGAAGTCAACCGGGACATCAAAGAAGCCGGTGAACAAGCCGCCTATGAAGCCAATGTTCATGGCCTGCATCCCCAGGTTCTCAAGATGATGGGGCGGCTGAAATATCGCACTTCCTACGGCCAGAACCAGCTCTTTCATGCTGTTGAAGCGGCCAAAATTGCTTCTGTGTTGGCCGCTGAATTAGGCGCCAATGTAGAGTTGTCCAAGATGGGTGGCTTTTTACATGATATTGGTAAAGCGATGGATCATGAACAAGAAGGCACGCACGCCCAGTTAGGATCTGATTTCTGCAAGCGGTTTAATGTACCCAAGTTGGTCGTCAACGCTATTGCCTCTCACCACCATGAGATAGACCAGGATACAGTGGAGGCTATTATTGTGGAAGCGGCCGACGCTATTTCTGGCGCCCGGCCCGGCGCCCGGCGCGAAAGTTTGGAAAACTACATTAAGCGGGTACGCACTCTGGAAGAAATCGCTACCTCTTTCCCCGGTGTAGAAAGCGCCTACGCTCTTCAGGCCGGCCGTGAAATTCGCATTTTGGTTAAACCAACCAAAATTGATGACTTGGAAGCGATGCGGCTGTCAAAAAATGTAGCCAAATCTATTGAGGACAGTATGCAGTATCCAGGTCAAATTCAGGTGACTGTCATTCGAGAAATACGCGCTGTGGGCTTTGCCAAGTAACTTCACATTTCTTAAAAACTAAAAAGCACGGCCGTCTTTTTTACGGCCGTGCTTTTTTACACACTCCATAATACACATCCCTCAAAATTCGCTCAGACAATTATTCTCCATTT
>JAAEOP010000602.1 GCA_024223125.1 Chloroflexota bacterium | reverse complement strand
TCGCTGACCAGCACAAAATCATCCAAATAGCGGCGCATAAAGTGTTGTGTATTGGCAAAGGGGACACGAGTAGCAATCCCTTCAGCAAAGCTGCTCATCTCGGCCGAAACCATTTTCCCAGACTGCCAGCTTAGCTGCATGGCTGGGGCCGCTTCCGACTGCACGGCGATAACCTCAATTTCTGGGTTGATGCTTTTGGCGACAATGGAAACGCCGCAGGCACCACTGCCCGCACCCACAGGCACAATAATCGTGTCTACCTCTGGCAGCGTTTCTAAAATTTCCAGGGCATACGTACCCACGCCATGAATGAGAATGTTTTCGGTGGGGCCGACAAAACGGCCGTGTTGTGCTTCTGCCATGCCCATTATCCATTCGCGAGCGGTGTCAAAGTCGCGGCCGTGAAACACTACCTCTGCCCCAAAACCACGCATAGCGGCCACTTTGCCCGGATTGGCTCCTTCGGGCACAGCAATGGTCGCTTTGATTCCATAGGCGCGGGCGGCAAAGGCGATGCTCTGACCGTGGTTGCCGGTTGAAGCGGTGAAAAGTCCTGCTTCCCGCTCCTGGGGTGATAAATTGGCGGCCAATACCAACCCGCCCCGAACCTTAAATGCCCCAGTTGGCTGGTGGTTTTCGTGTTTTATCCACACCTTCGCCCCAATCAGTTCACTCAGGGTTGGGTAATGGTGCAATGGCGTTGGTTGTAGATGTTGGTATACGTGCGGCCGTGCCGCCATGACATCATGTAAAGTAGGTATTTGATAATCATTCATAATGTATTCCTCACTTGCAAACTTGCAACTTGCACATTTGCAAACTTGCCACTCTATATTTGACTGCCTCGGCGAGCCACAATAATACCAGCCAGCACAATCCCTCCGCCTAAAATTTGTAAAAAAGAGAGAGCTTCACCCAAAATGAGCCAGGCCAGAAGGGCTGCCATCACTGGCTGCCACAGCAGACTAACGGACGAAAAGGTTGCCGGTAAGGCGGCCAAAGAATAGGCAATTAGCCCCTGCCCGCCGGTATGGGAAATGAGAGCCAGAGCCAACAGCGCCAGCCAGCCAACCCAACTAGCAGCCAGAAATTGTTCGCCGGCGAGTAGGGCGGCAGGCAGCAAGATCAGAGCGCAAACAGTTCCGCTCCAGGCCATGAGCTGTAAGGCGGATACATTTCCGCGCAAATGTTTAACGGTGAGAATGTAGCTGGCATAGAATACGGCCGTACACAAAGCCAATACATCCCCCAACATATTCGCAGAACTTAAGGAGAAACTCTGCCCGATCAACATTAAGGCCCCGAAGATAGCCAACAGCAGCCCCAACAAAAAAGTGCGGGTAATGTGTTGGCGAAACAACAGCCACGCGCCCAATGTCACAAAAACAGGAGCCATATTGGGCAGCAAAGTTGCATTGGCAACCGAGGTGTAATTAAGCGCCAGATGCCAAAAGAAGAGGTCGCCGGCAAAAAAGAAACCGGCGGCTGCCAGAAATTTTAGATTGGAAGGGGTCAACGGCCGTGACTTGCCCCGCTGTTTAGAAAAAGCCACCCCCAACCAAAGAACAGGCACAGCCAATCCCAAGCGCCAGAAAGCGGTACTGATGGGGCCGGTCTCGCTAAGGCGCACAAAAATGGGCGCAAACGCAATGGCCGAAGCGCCCAGCAGCAACATTGCTAAAGCCCATCGTGAGGCAGATGTAGTCGGTTGAAGTATGGTTCTTGGCGTCATATGTCACTACTGAACGTATAATGCTTCGGCTAACCGTTTCATGCCTACTTCTATTTTGGCGAGATTGGTGTTGGAGAAATTGAGGCGCAGGGTGTTTTTGCCACTGCCGTCGGTATGGAAGGGGTCGCCGGGGACGAAGACGACATTTTGCTGCACGGCCGTTTCAAACAAACGCAGCGCCGACATTCCCTCAGGCAAAGTAACCCACAAGAACATCCCTCCTTCTGGCAAAGTAAAGCTGATTTCATCCGGGAATAGTTCTTCAATCATTGCTACCATCAGTTCGCGCTGACGGCCGTAAGCCTCCTTTATCGTGGCAACATGGGCGTCCAGATCATTGTCTGCCAGATATTGTTGGATGATCAGTTGGGAGACATAGTTAGAATGTAAATCTGTTGCTTGTTTGGCGATAATGATTTTTTTCATCAATTCCGGTTGAGCCACAAGCCAGCCCATGCGGAAACCGGGCGCGATTATTTTGCTGAATGAGCCGAGGAGAAAAGCGCGTGTACGGTCGTAAGCAACCAACGGCGTTAAATCTTCCCCCAAAAAACGCAGTTCACGGTAAGGATCATCCTCAATGAAAAAAAGATCATTATGCTGCAAAATTTCGGAAACCTCTTTCCGTTTGTCGGCGGAGTAGGTGATGCCGGTGGGGTTTTGGAAGTTGGGCAGGGCATAAAAAAGTTTGGCTTTGTTATGAGAGGCGCGGTGTTGCAAAACGGCCGTGTCTGGCCCATCTGCCAACAGCGGCACGGTAACAAATTGCGGTTGAAACAGCGAGAAGGCTTGAATGCCACCCAGATAGCTTGGCGATTCCAACAGCACGTGGTCGCCGGGGTCAATCAAAATTTTGCCGATGAGTTCCAGCCCTTGCTGTGAACCGTTGGTGATGAGAATGTCATCCACATTAATTCCTAGGCCGCACTTTTGCCGGTAACGTTCGGCGATAAATTGACGTAAGGGAACATATCCCATGGTGGGCGCATATTGCAGCGCCCGCTTACCCTTTGTGCCGAATACCTTGTCGGCCGCGGCGCGTAATGGTTCAACAGGGAAGAAATCAGGGTTGGGCAGTCCCCCGGCAAAGGAGATGACGTTGGGGTCCTGGGTGATTTTTAAAATTTCACGAATAAAGGAGCGCTGCATGGTAGCCATGCGGCCGGCGAATTGTCCTTTCATGTTACCTCCGGTGATCAGTGTGCAGTGATCAGTTTTCAGTTGTCGGTGGACGACCGATAATTGATGATACAAGGACAATTCTAAATTGAAAAGAGACAATTGGGTATCTTCTAGCAGAACAATTGATTGATTGTCCTGTTATGAGGAGAGAAGTTTGAAGGGGGTGTTTGCTAAATTGGGGTGGTGGATCATCGTCAGTATAAACGCACCACCCACATTTTGTAGTTAGCTCCGCCTATTGGCTAAATTGCAAAAGAGCAATAACCAGGCAGGAACTCAATAATAGCAATGCGGCAAACCAATATAGGTATCGCCATTTATCTGGTCTACGCATCTTTACCTTTTATTTTCCCAAATCTTCTCCGGTTTCAGAAGATTCTAGACGCGGCACATTTTGAGGCCACTTATGGATCAACAACGGCATACATTCACAACATACCCACAACGGCCGTCCCTGATACCGCCAGACAATTATTGGAATCTCCGCTTCGCTCCGTTGGCAGTTAAAACAAATCTCATTCACAAAACTTGTACCTTAATCTCTATAAGGAGATTGGAGATATGCTCAATCTCCAATCTCTCTTGCTGTGGCTTCGTCGTCCGTTCCTTAAACATCATCTCTTCAAACGTATTTTTATACGGCGACTCGCCAGTTTCTTCAATAAACGCCTTCCCCACTCCACATACGTACCTCGTCGTCGCTTTCGATGCCAAATTCGGCCGCATCGTCTGGATGAATGTCTACGAATGTATCTGGCCAGCGATTATACCTGTAAGGTTTGCGAATGTCATCAAAGCCAGGTAGTTTTATTTGACATGATGGATAATTCCTGTCTGCTTCGCTAATGGCACTCTTGGTGAAAAATGAGGGGGTGACAAAGTTCCTTTTCTTTACAGCATCGTTTGTCTAGCATGACCTTTGAACGCTCTTTAACAATTATATAACTGCATTTCCTGACTGTACTATCGAGAGTATATTTCCAAAAATGCTCAACTAAAAATAACTGGGAGTACTCATGAATCAATATCCGTCCGCCATCATTTTGTCATCTTGTGTAAAAAATACTTGACATACTATATAATTTATATTACTGTATGTCTACTATACTTTACTTTAAGTAAAAATAAACAGACAAAATGAGGAAAATATGTCTTATCAAGAAAAAAACATTATCGTAACATTAGTTAGCTACATATTGATTTTGGGAGTTTATCTAATCAATTTATTTCAAATGATCCAGGATGGGGGCTTAAATTCAACAAGCGTCTTCCGTCTTTGGGGAACCGTCATCGTACTTACAATAATTGTCATGATTGTCGCCATGATTCTCACCCACATTGTCTCCGCCATTATTCAAGCCATAAAAACGGGCGAAGGTGACCCTGACATTGAAGATCTTGAAGATGAGCGAGACAAATTGATTGATCTGAGAGGGACAAAGGTTACTTATTTTCTGTCCTCCATCGGGATTTTTCTTTCCATGCTGACATTTGCCCTTGGGCAGTCACCGTTGGTAATGTTCACCTTGCTAATCTTCTTCGGAATTGTGGCACAGATTATTGGAGATATTTCAAGGTTATATCTTTATCGGAGGGGATTCTAAGATGGGCAAAAGTCACATTAGCAATAATATTCGGAAATTACGTTTTTACCATGATGAAATGACCCAAAAAGAACTGGCTGACAAAGTAAGTGTGACGCGACAAACAATCATAGCCATCGAAAAAGCAAAATACTCTCCTTCTCTGGAATTGGCTTTTCGCATTGCCCTCGTTTTCGACTCACCATTGGAAGAAGTATTCTCTTACGACCCCAAAGATGATCCTATCTAGGTAATTCCCAGAACAGCTCAAAGCTCTTCGGAACCTAGATGCGGTTAGAGCTAATTCAATTCAAAGAAACTTATCAATAGCAGTGTCAGCGGGGAACTGGCGTATGCGAAAGGCCGACCCATTTTTGGCAAGATCATTCAATTTGCCGAAGCTCATCGGTATGTTGAAAAAGGGATATGTCGTCATAACCTTGGAACAGAATAACAAATCAACCGAAAAGAGGGGTGTCAAAAATGAAGGATGCGTTTTAGGATAAAAGATCCAAACAGTGTTATGAATGCAATTGAAATGACAGATTTATACAAATCCTATAGCAAGGTCGAGGTTTCAAAGTGGAATGACTCCTCGATCAAACCCACCTCCTCCGCTAAAATTCCGCCATGCAAAATCGGCCGCGCATCATCCTCATTTCGATTATCTGGTTGGCTTTCTTCTGGCGATTACCGGGGCTATTTGGTAACACCTTCCACGCCGATGAAGCGTTATTCGCCAGTTGGGCGCGGCATATTGCCGTGTGGAAAGACCCCTTACTCATCACCCAGGCGGTTGACAAGCCACCGTTGTTATTCTACTTACAGGCACTCTTCTATCCCCAACAAGGCCCGGTAGAATGGGCCGCTCGCCTACCCAACTTCATCGTTTCGATTTTGCTGGTTCCGCTCACGGCCGTCCTCTTCCGTCGCCTCTATCATGAAAAATGGGGTGCAGTGGCTGCGGCCGTTGTCATCGCCTGCTCCCCCTTAGCCATCCAATTCAGTCCCACTGCTTTTACAGACCCGCTGTTGACATTTTGGCTGGTAGCGGCGATGAGTATGCAAGTGGCGAGTGGCAAGTATGCAAGTATGCAAGCGGCAAGTGGGCAAGCCACACCTATCCACCAGCCCCCTTGCCTTCCTACCCCCCTGCTCCCCCGCTCCCCTCCACCCCCCCACCCCCTCACCGCCGGTTTCTTCTTCGGGCTGGCTGTGGCAACAAAATATCAGGCGTGGCTTTTTTTGCCGTTGCTGCTGGGGTTGGGTTGGTTGAATGGGCATGGCCGTCATCATTGGCTGCGTTGGTTGGCTGGATTTGGTCCCGTTGTCGGCGTTGTCGTTTTATGGGATATGGTTCGCAGCGGTACATTTTCTTTGTGGTCGGCTCAAATCGGGAATTATGGCGGGGTACGGTTGGCCTGGGCCTGGGAATTGTGGCCTAGGTTGGCAGAATGGGTGAAGTTGTGGCGGACGGCCGTGCCCATTTACCTGCTAATCCTACTCCTCCTGTTAATGGGTTGGTTGGTTGTCCGCAGCGGCCGCATGAAAGATAGTCACGGCCGTACCGACCTCATCCTCATCCTCTTCATCAGTAGCTATCTTTTACTTCACTGGCTCCTGTCCATCCCCGTGTGGGACAGATATATGCTGCCATTGGTTCCCCTTGTCGCCCTACTTATTGGACGAGGGATTTCTGAGATTGGAGATTGGAGATTAGAGATTAGAGGTCAGCCAATCTCCAATCCTTCGACTTCACTCAGGACAAGCCTCCAATCTCCAATCTCTATTATTCTTCTATTTCTCTTACTCCTCTTCCCCGCCTGGTCTGCACGACACAGCCGTTACCCCATTGGCGGCCAACCGGGCGCTGATGATGGCGCCGCCCAAATCGCAACCTATTTGCTGGATGCTCCCTATGGCACAGTTTTGTATGACCATTGGTACAGTTGGCATTGGCGCTATCACTTCTTCGACAAAGGCGTTTACGTTAGCTGGTTCCCTAATGCCGACGCTCTAACAAAAGAATTATCGGTCTTTGGCGGGAATAAACAGCCTCGCTATATTACTTTGCCAAACACGGCCGCCAGCCAACCCATCCATCGCGCCATCCACCAGACCGGTTTCACATTGCAACCCGTCCACAAGGCAGGTAACATCACCCTTTACCGGATTGCGACAAGGTGACAAGGTGACACGCTTTAACTCACGGAATACGAAACACAGATTACGTTTTACGCATTACGTTTTACGCATTTTCCCTTTCCTGATCTTCCTCCTGCTCCTACTGGCCTTTTTCCACAAAATGGCCTTCAGCAATCTTATTCTGGCGCGAGGGGACACGTTCCTTTACTTTTATCCTTACTGGCAGGCAGCGGCCGATGCGCTGCATGACGGCCGTGTGCCCCTCTGGAATTCGCAGTTGTTTATGGGATCTCCCTTTTTGGCAAACAGCCAGGTTGGATTTTTCTACCCCTTAAATTGGCCAATCTGGTGGCTTCTCGAAACCCCATATGCTGTTAGTGCCTCCATTTTACTGCATCTGGCGCTTGGTGGTTGGGGGGCTTATCTGGCCGGGCGTAAAATGATGGATTTAGGCAGATGGGCCAGTCTGGTTACGGCCGTATCCTTCGCCCTTGGCGGCTACCTGACAGCCCAGGTTGAACACATCAACCAACTACAAGGGCTGGCCTGGCTGCCCTGGTATCTGGTGGTGATTGCTGCCTGTACTCAGGAAAGTTGCCGGCAGAGAACGGCCGTCATCGCCCGCGCCAGCGCCGCCTTTTCCTTCCTGTTTGCCATGCAGCTTCTGGCCGGACACACCCAAACCACCTTCATCAGCGGCCTAACCATTCTCATTTGGCTAACGGCCGAATTCACCAGCGCCATTGTCTCACGGAATACGGAATACGAATTACGTTTTACGTTCCGCTGGCAGCGCCTTAAACGCACAGTTCCCTACGCATTATTATTAGGCGGATTGTTGGCTTTGTTGTTAACGGCCATACAGCTTTTACCTACCCTCGAACTTGCCCAACACTCCAGCCGCCGGGGAGGGCTAACTGCTAATGAGGTATTGAGCTTTTCCCTGCACCCACTGCTATTCACTCGCGCCTTACTGCCCGCTTATGGGCAATCCTTATTCACCGAATACACAGCCTTTCTGCCACTTACGGCCGTAACATTGGCATTCATCGGCGGCTGGCAGTGGCGACGCAAACCAGGCGTACTACCTGCTTTGGTTTTGGTAGGGATAGGTTTGTTTCTAGTGTTGGGCGTTTTTAATCCGGCCAATTGGCTGTTGGTCCGGCTGCCCGGTTTCAACCTCTTCCGCGTACCCGCCCGCTGGTTGGCGATCTATACTTTGGGAATGGCGCTGTTGGCCGGTGTCGGTTTTCAAATCGCCCAGGATCGCTACGACCAACGTTCTCGTCCCTGGGAAGAGGTATCCCCACGAGCCAAAGAAAATCTGGTACATATCGAACGGCCGCTGCGTGTTGCCCTCTTTGTCATACTTGGCCTCATGGCCTGGAACGCTCTGGCTGGCTTTCTAACAATCTTCATTCCCACCGGCCCCGAAGCCCCTTTTGAAACTCTCAAACCAATCACCCTTCTCCTTTGGCTGGTAGAGATTTTTCTGCTTTACATCCTGCTTGTGGGGGAAAGACCAACCTGGAATGGGGACGGCCGTTTTAAAATTGGCTTCAAACGCTTCCCTTTGCTTTCCCCATTTTGGCTGTTACTCATCATCATCATCTCCCTCTTTCTAGCCTCCCGTACTCAGCCCTATAACAACCTTACGACCCCTGAAGCATACTTTGATTTGCGGCCGCCCGTTACCCGGTTGCAAGTTGCAAGTTGCAAGTTGCAACTTGCGAGTGACGACTGTTTGCCTAATAGATTTTTGAGCTTATCCAATATTTTTTTTGACGTAGGCGATCAACCTGAAATTGATACCATTTATCAGGATCAACTCTCGGAAGTGGCACGGTATGATTACACGGTGGCCATCAAAAACAAGGAGATTATCGCCCCTAATCTGCCGCTGGCTTATGGGCTGTCGGCCGTAGACGGGTTTGATGGCGGTATTTTACCGTTACGCAGCTACACCGAATTGATGAGGCTCATTTTACCGCCGGGCAGCGAAACAACCGACGGCCGTCTACGAGAACACTTAACGGCCGTCCCCCCCGCCAGATGGCTAGACCTATTCAACGCCCAACACATCATCACCGACAAAACAGGCGATACATGGCAAACGGCCAGCAGCAACCAACAAGACATCTTCTTTGATCTACAACATCCACTGGAACTGACAGCCGGTGAATCATGGGAAATCGCCTACGTACCTCAATTCCCCTCCTCCGCTCTTGTTATGTTGGTTGAAAGGGAATCAGGTCTTATCACAATCACGACTGCTGAAAATGAAGAATGGGAAATCGAGCCAACGGCCGTCGAAAACGGTATGAGTTGGGCGGCCTGGCCCCATCCCATCACCAGCGCCCAAACCATCAGCCTGACGGCCACAAATGGGGATTGGCGTATTCTGGGGACCACTCTCATCAATGAAGATGACGGCACGTTTCTGCCCCTCACTTTGGGCAATTACCGCCTCATCTACTCCGGTGATGTGAAGATTTATGAGAACCTGGACGTGCTGACCCGTGCCTTTGTCGTTCACGATTGGCAGTGGCAGCCGGATGTATCTTCGGCCGTCGCTGCCATGCAAAATCCAGACTTTGATCCCCGGCAAACGGCCGTTCTGTCTCCCGCTCAAACATCCCAAAACTTGCCTCCTGAGCCAATTGCGGGAAAATCAGGGGCGGTAACAATTGTGAACATTCTCGATTACCAGCCGGGACACATACCTTTACAAATAGAATTGGACAGTGACAGCGTTTTGCTCCTGACAGAAGCATATTATCCTGGCTGGCAGGCTACAGTTAACGGCCGTCCCGCCAAACTGTATCGGGGCGATGGCTATTTCCAGGCCCTTATTTTACCGGCTGGTCAACATGAAATTGTGTTTGAATTTGAGTCTGGAAGCTATGAAAACGGCCGTATTCTTTCCCTCATTGGCCTGCTCCTAAGCTTCATTCTAATTGGAGTATTAGTATTGCCGGAGGCACGGTCGTCAACCGGCAAACTCACGTAGCTTTGCCAACGAAATTGTGTTACATACACGATGAACCCAGTATTTTCTTAATATCATTTAACGGAGAAGACAATTTATGTCAAAAAACAAGAAAGTTAGAGTAGCCCTCATCGGCGTCGGCAACTGTGCCAATGCCCTCATCCAAGGTATCCATTATTACAAAGACGCCCCTGATGATGCCGAAATACCTGGCCTCATGCACGCCACTGTAGGTGGATACCATGTGCGGGATATTGAAATTACGGCCGCCTTCGATGTCGTCAAAGGCAAAGTTGGCAAAGACCTCAGTGAAGCGATGTGGGCGCATCCTAACAACACCATCAAATTCACCGAAGTCCCCCACATGGGCGTCAAAGTGAACCGGGGCATGACCCACGACGGTCTGGGCAAATATGTCAAAACAGTCGTCGAAAAAGACGAAGGTTCTACAGATGACATCATCGGCATCCTCAAAAAAACAAAAACAGATGTTGTTGTCAACTTCATGCCCGTTGGGTCTGAAATGGCTACCAAATGGTATGTGGAACAGGCTATAGAAGCTGGCTGCGGCTTTGTCAATGGCATTCCTGTCTTCATCGCCTCCTCACCCTACTGGAGCAAACGATTTGTTGAAGCTGGCCTGCCCATTATTGGCGATGACATCAAAAGCCAGGTTGGGGCCACTATTACCCACCGCGTATTAACCAATCTGTTCAATGATCGCGGCGTCCATTTAGACCGTACCTACCAACTCAACTTTGGTGGCAATATGGACTTTTACAACATGCTGGAACGGGAACGGCTGGAATCCAAGAAAATCTCCAAGACGCAGGCCGTCACCAGCCAACTTCCTTATGACCTGGGCGAGGAAAATATTCATGTTGGTCCCAGCGATTACGTCCCCTGGTTAACCGACCGTAAATGGTGTCATATTAATATGGAAGGTCGCGCTTTTGGCGATGTTCCCTTAAAAATAGAACTAAAACTGGAAGTCTGGGATTCGCCCAATTCGGCTGGAGTCATTATCGATGCCGTGCGCTGTGCCAAGCTGGCTCTGGATCGCGGCCTGAGCGGTCCCATGATCCCGCCCTCATCCTACTTCATGAAATCACCACCACAGCAGTTTACCGATGATGTGGCCCGGCGAAAAGTAGAAGAATTTATTGCCGAAGATGAACGGGAAGGCGTTCGTTCCAATGGGCAGATGGCTGCGACCGAAAAGGTGTAATAGGGATATTTAGTTTTTAAGATTTTGTTGCAGGCGGCCGTTACAGGCCGCCTGTTTTTTTTGGAATGGCCAATGAAGACATCAGCATCACTTAGTCGTGTCGTTTTGCCGGTAGGCATCGGAACGACATTGTCATTGATTGGGGATGTGTCGCTGTATACAGTGCTGCCAACGCACACGGCCGTTGCCGGCGTTACCCTTGCCAGCGTAGGAATCCTATTATCGGCCAATCGCTGGGTACGATTGTTGGCCAATGGGGCCGCAGGCTGGCTCACTGACAGATACGCCAAACGGACGATTTTTGTCACGTCGTTATTTTTGGGGGCTGCATCTACCGTCTTCTACGCCTTTTCAGTTGGTTTTTGGCCGTTGCTTTTGGGCAGGTTGTTGTGGGGCATTGCCTGGGCCGGAATCTGGGTAGCCGGTAATGGTATTATTCTTGAAGCGGCGCCTATTGCCGAACGCGGCCGTTGGGTAGGCCGGTATCACATTTCCTTTTTTCTGGGCGCAGCGATGGGAGCCATTTTAGGTGGCTACCTCACCGACGCCATTGGTTTTCACCAGGCCATGATGGTCGCAGCCAGCCTAACTTTTACCGGGGCAGTGATTGCGTTACTATCTGTACCCAAAGAATTGCACACGGCCGCACAAATTGAAGATACAGCAGAACACCCCATCATCCATTCTTCAACTTCGCTCAATCCAAACCCTCAATCTCAAATTCCAGCCAATCAACCCATTCGATGGGGAGAAATGGTTTCGGCAACGGCCGTACTCGGCATCAACCGTGTAGTCATTGCTGGTATTTTCGTGCCTACTATGGCGCTCTATTTATTAGCTATCTTAGGCGAGGCAGTCATCCTATTTGGGCGTGAAATTGGGGTCACAACGCTTACAGGATTGGCGTTGGGTTCCACGACTTTATTGAGTATGATAGTTACACCAATAATGGGGAATCTATCAGATAAGGTCAATAATCGTTGGCAGGTTGTGGCCACTGGTCTTGTCCCCGGAATTCTCGGCTTTGGTTTATTGGCCTTGAGCATCCCCTTTGCCATCTTGTTGGGGCTGCCGCTCACTTCAGTTTCTAGCAGCAGCAATCAGGGACTTTCGACCGCATTAATGGGAGATTTAGGACGGGCGGATCGGCGCGGCCGTTTTCTGGGCGCATTATATACCGTGGGCGACTTAGGCAGCGCCATTGGCCCCTTATTGGCATTTGCCCTTATTCCCGTTTGGGGTATTTCTAGTCTGTACTGGTTAAATGCCATTCTGTTTGGGCTACTGTTTACGGTGGCGCTGTATTGGGCACAAAAGAAAAAACGCAAAATGGACATGATAGGTGTCGTTAACAAACCGTAATCAATCAATTTTGTCGTAATTTTGACAAATCGTCAAAAATATCCCATATTAGGGTTGACGCAACCCACGTCCTATGTTATAGTGCCGATTGCTACAGGTGAGATGAACATCTAACTAGCTTGCCTGTAAGACTAATTAAGGAGTAAGGCGCAAATGAAGGTACACATTACAATGATTCGCATCTGGGCTTTTACCAATGCAGCCCCCTTCGCTGGCGGAAGTGATGTCGTCCGTGCCTGTGACCCTGGAGGTTTTAGAGCTACCTAAAACTCCTTAATATTAACGAAGCCTCAACGGTCACGGCACACAATTAAGCCCGTGGCCGTTTTTTATTTATTGTGTTCCAGGCCACGGGATGAAGATTCTCGTGGTTTTTTTATTGGCACAGACAAATAGTTGAATGTGACAAAGGGTGTCAGGAATGAAGAGTAGAGTACAAATTATGAAATGACATTTGTGTCCCCCGGCCGTATTGCACCCCACAATACGACGCTCCGCAAACAGACAAGATAAACAATCCATATTTTCAAGAGGAAACCCATCATGGAAACCTCAACACCTGACTTAAAACAAACTGTAACCAAAAGAAAAATAACCGGATTCTGGCGGTTGATGATTGGCTATCACACAATCTACTTTGCAGCCATCATCTCCGTTGGTTTTGCGGCCCTGGCCCGAACGGGTCTTTACTACTTGCTGGGTAGATTTGTAGACGACGTGCTACCCAGTGAAAACTTGAACCAACTACTGCCCCTGGTTGTGTTGGGTTTGCTCAGTCTGGCAGCAATGCAAGGTCTCTTTTCTTACATCGGCGGCCGTTTAGCAGCCAAAACATCAGAAGGGATTGCCCGGCGATTGCGTGATTACATCTATGACCATTTGCAGCGCTTGACCTTTAGCTACCATGACCGGATGCAAACGGGTGATTTACTGGCCCGGTCTACATCAGACATTGACGCTGTGCGGAAAATGTTCGCCGAGCAGTTGATTGGCATCGGCCGTATTAGTCTGCTCTTCATAGTTAACTTTGCCGCCCTGCTGCTGCTGAACGTTCGTCTAGCGCTGTTCTCGGTCATCGTCATTCCCATCATCATGATTATTTCGATGTACTTTTTTGTGAAGGTGGGTAGAGCCTACGAGAAATTCCAGGAACAGGAAGCCCGTTTGTCAAATCAGTTGCAAGAAAATCTGACCGGTGTGCGGGTAGTAAAAGCGTTCGCTCGCCAGGAATTTGAAATAACAGCCTTTGACAAAGAGAATGAGGAAAAGTACCAACGCGGCCGTAAGTTAACATTAATGCACTCTATTTATTGGCCCTCTACAGATTTGCTCTGTGGGTTCCAGATGATTGCCGGCTTCTTTGTAGCGGCCGTAATGGCTCTGAATGGTTCTATTTCGGTGGGTATGTACATCGCTTACGTTGGCTTTGTGGTGCAGATTATCTGGCCGATTCGCAACCTGGGTCGCTTAATTGCCGACATTTCGACAGGTTTCGTTTCCTTCGGCCGTTTGCAACACCTTATCAAAGTAGACAAAGAACCGCTCACGCAAGGGACACATCAGCCAGACGGCCGTATCCAGGGCACAGTCTCTTTTGAAAATGTCAGCTTCCATTATGAAGGCGAAGATGACGATGTTCTGCACGACATCAACTTCACTGTGCAGGCCGGTCAAAAAGTGGCTCTGATGGGCGGCACAGGTTCCGGTAAAACCTCCATTGTCAACTTGCTGCCCCGTTTTTACGACTACACACTAGGCAGCATCAAACTGGATGGCGTGGAACTGCGCGAATATCAACGCGAACAGCTGCGCGAACAAATCGGTATCGTAATGCAAGAACCGTTCTTGTTCTCTACCACCATTCGGAAAAACATCACCTACGGCGTAACGCGGGAAGTGACGGATGAGGAAGTGTATGAAGCGGCCAGAGCCGCGGCCGTACACGATGTCATCATGACCTTCCCAGATGGTTACAACACGATGGTTGGTGAACGAGGCGTTACCCTCTCTGGCGGGCAAAAACAACGGGTGACGCTGGCACGGACCATTCTACGCGACCCCGCTTTGCTCATTCTGGATGACGCCACCTCGGCCGTAGATACGGAAACGGAAGAAATCATTCGGGACGCGATGAAGGAACTGATGCCCGGACGAACCACCTTCCTGATTGCCCACCGGGTGCAAAGCGTGATGGATGCCGACCTGATTCTGGTTTTTGATCACGGCCGTATCATCCAAAGCGGTACGCACAAAGAACTGGTCAAACAACCCGGTACTTACCGCCGTATCTACAATCTCCAATCTCGTATCGAAGCGGAATTGGAAGCAGAACTGGAAGCGGCTGCGGCCGTGTCCAGCAATGGTAATGGTCGGGTAGCTCGTAATGAACTGCCCCTTGCGGGAGATTAAAGAGACTAGAGATTGGAGTGGAGATTGGAGATTGAACGTCGTCTGGACAGACAATCTCCAATCTCTTAATCTCGAATCTCTCATTCTCTCAATCTCCGTCGAGAAAATATCATGTCTGACGAATACAATGAATTTGAAGAAGAAGAATTCACCTCACAACTAAATCGCGGCACCGTCTGGCGCATTGCCCGGCTGGGGATAAACCATTGGCCTTATATGTTGGGGTTTTTACTGTGTATTTCGATGGTGTCCCTGATTGAATCATGGCATACCTATCTGAGCAAGCAGATGATTGACCTGGGTATCGTAGCCCAAGATATGGACGCGCTACGTTACTATGGCAGCATCTATCTGGCTTCCTGGCCCATCTTTGCCCTCTTTGTCTTTGGCTTCATCTTGTGCGCCGGTTGGCTGGGGCATATGGTGCAGTACGATTTGCGCCGCACGATGTTCAACCATCTGCAAGAACTGCCTTTGTCTTACTATGACAAAACCCCGACGGGTTGGCTCATGTCCCGCGTTACTTCTGATGTAACCCGCGTAGGCGACCTGGTTTCCTGGGGCTTTTTGGACATCACCTGGACTATCACCAGCGTGACCACATCACTGGTCTTCATGTTTATCATCAATTGGCAGATGACGTTGATTGTGATTGCCTTGATTCCGGTTCTGTACAAAGTAGCCATAGAGTTCAAAAAGCGCATTTTGGTTGAATATCGTATTGTACGCAAAGTGAACTCCAAGATTACTGGCGCGTTCTCCGAAAATATCAGCGGGGTGCGCGTGGTGAAGTCGCTGCGGCGCGAAGAGAAGAATTTGTCCCAGTTCCAGGAGTTAACGGGTGATATGTACGAATCTGGTTACAAAGCAGCCTGGCTCTCAGCGTTGTTTTTGCCGGCGGTGCAGATTGTAAGCGCGGTGGGTGTGGCGTTGGTGGTATGGTACAGTGGAGGGCAGTTCTCGGCTGGTAGCATGTCGGCCGGCAGCATTCATGCTTTCGTGGCTTACATCACCTTTATGTTGTGGCCGATTCAGCAGTTAGCGGCCGTGTACGCCAGTATGCAGCAGGCCATTGCTTCCGGAGAGCGCATCTTCTCGTTAGTAGACACGGAAGCGGACATTGTAGATGCGGACGACGCCATTGATCCCGGTACAATTCGGGGCGACATCACCTTTGACCATTTGTCTTTCCAATATGAAAAAGACAAACCGGTTCTGGTGGACTTTAACCTGACGATTCCGCAAGGCGAAACAGTGGCGTTGGTTGGCCCCACAGGCGCAGGTAAATCTACAATCGTGAATCTGTTGTGTCGCTTTTATGAACCAACACAGGGCACAATCCGGTTCAACGGCCGTGATTACCGTACCTTGACCCAACACGCCATCCATTCTCGCATTGGCATGGTGTTACAGACGCCGCAT
>JAAEOP010000601.1 GCA_024223125.1 Chloroflexota bacterium | reverse complement strand
CGGCCTGGCCTTTTTCCAGGTCGACGGCTTTATCAGCAGCGCCGTTTTCAAGGACTTTTACGGCTTTCGACTTCGTACAATTGACCACGAAGGCACTGACAGAATGGTTCATTAACCCGGTTCCCAGGTTTCCAGCCCCTTCTCTGGCGCGGTCACGGTGTACCAGAACTTGAAATACGCCGGCTTCTCGCAGACGACGTATTTTCTTCAGGAGGCGATAACATTCTTTGGCGTAGTCATTGATGTCAACACTATCATAAATTTCATCAATGAGGATGACAAGGTATGGGGTCTTATATCCCTGTTCCCGGCGCTGGTTGAGTTCCTGTTCAATTTTTTGTAATAACTCAATATGTTGCCCCTGTTCGATGGCTAATTCTCCCAGGACGGTCTGTTTAAACCGGTGTAAGACAGGCTTCAGGAAACTTGCGGCGGCCTTTGGCACACCTGAGCGCGGGTCTATCAAGTACATTTCGATGTCGGCGCCTTCATCCTGAAGTTTCATAAACCCCAGGGAGAGCATATTGAGAATGGTTGTTTTACAACATCCTTGTTGTCCAACGAGGTCAATGCACATTAAAT
>JAAEOP010000600.1 GCA_024223125.1 Chloroflexota bacterium | reverse complement strand
GAAAGCGGCAGACGCCGTCCCGTGCCCATCGAAGGATCGGAATATGTTTTTGACTGTGATACGGTTGTGCCGGCCATCGGCCAACGCATCGATCTGTCATTACTTAAAGAGTTTGAAGATATTGAAACCACCCCATGGAATTCCATTATTGTGGACGAAGTTACCAAGCAAAGCAGCCGTCCCAAAATATTTTCAGCCGGAGACTGTGAAACCGGACCGGGAGCGTTGATCACCGCCTGTGCCGGAGGCCGTCAGGCGGCCCGCAGCATCGACCGTCTTATCAACGGCGTGCCCCTTGAATATGATGACAATGATTGTTTTGATCTGCTGTTTAAAACCGTAAAGATTTATGACCCCGAAGAAAAAATAGGGATTGCCGGCGGCAGAAAGCGCAAACACCTGGAGATGCTGCCTGCAGACATAAGAAAATTCAACTTCGATGAGGTTGAAGAGGGGTTTCCCACAGCTGACGCGATTGCCGAAGCAAATCGCTGTTTACGGTGCTATCGAGTTGCCATGGTCGCAGTATGAGACCTCTGCAATACGGTACTTTTCGAAGATCTCATTATAATGTGTCCCGCAACCGCTCCCATAAAAAAAACAACCCGGTCCTTTTAAGACCGGGTTTTTATTTTTTAATCAGCGCCGCAGCATAGGTGAAAAACTCTAATTTTTTACCTTTTGATAACATATCAGTCCGCACTGCAGGCAGCGGTTGGCCTCTTGGTCGGCCATCTCTTTACTAAAACCCTTTTCGAAATCTTCGCCCATGGCCATTTCCCGCGTTCCACCCAAAGGCATGATCTGGCGGGAAGTTGTAGTGACATGGTGGACATGATCGACATTCTGAAGCCAGGTTTGCGGTGTTACCACGTTGGGTGGATGCTCAATCGGGTTTCCGTATAGGACATGGTGGATGGCAGCAGCTGCCCTGCGTCCGGCGGCTATCGCTTTAATTGCAGCCGTGTAGTCCGTAAGATCATCGCCCTGCGCCAGTAGTCCAAGTTCGTCTTTGTTGGCCGGCTTTTTGGCCGTCTCGACAGCCTCCCACCGTAGATCACCGGCGTCCGGCTCATCGGAAGAGTCTTCATCTTGGTTTTCGTCTTCGGACTTTTGGGGTTGTTTTTTGCTAAAAATAAATTCAGGAAATCTTCCAGAACTGATCAGCAGCGTATTGACCGGCAGATTTTCTCTTACCTGGGAATTGAGTTCAACATACTCTAGTTCGGTCAGCTGGTTTTCCTCACCAAAAAGACGACTGATG
>JAAEOP010000599.1 GCA_024223125.1 Chloroflexota bacterium | reverse complement strand
GCCCCACCTCCCCCCCCCCCTGATCCTTCTCCTCCATCATCCGGTGACGGAGATAGCGGCAGTATCGCCGGTGGTGGTGATGCCGGCGGTGATGGAGAAACGCCTGCCGCCGCAGGTGGCGGCCAAAGTCGTAAAATGTGGATTCTAATTGGCGTCGTTGTACTTGTCCTCCTCTGTATTTGTTGCTGTTGTTCAGTTCCCATCGGATCGTGTATGGCTGATCCTAATAGTTGTGAGGATATTATACGCGAACTGACTGCAATTCCTGCTTATTTACCGTTTGTTTAGAGAAAGCCCATTTCCGGCCATTTTTTGATTCCTTATTGCTACTCACCCTTATGTCATTTCGAGAGCCTGCCCTGAGCGAAGCCGAACGGGCCGTAGGCCGTCCGTGTCAAAATTGACATGCAAATCCCTGCGACGCGACAATTGACAGAACGTTTGTTGGAAAAATTTGCGAGTAGATCAAGTTTTTACCAATCTCCTAACTCGGACGAGCCGGAACCAAACAGGTTTTTGCACCGAATTACACGAAATGGATGAATTTTTTGTTTTCTAATTCGAGAAACACAAAGCGGCTCTTTTGACTTATCTTGATGACCTGAGCCACAGCACTGCCCCGCTTGCAGACCAGCTTGACCACCTACCTGTAAGACCAGCACTTGGCCCAAGTCGTCGCCCGTGCTGTGGCCCGTCACTGGCGTTTACAACACGAAGTACAAAGTAACCAGCTCCGCCACTTCCGTTTAGCTATGAAATAGCAGCCCCCGTTTTGGCATTGAGACTGGACCAGTTTCTATGAATTTCATCACCTGAAGCTCAATTTGTCATTCAACAGTTATCTTGAACCCAAAGTTTCGACCTGTGCAGTTAGCTTGAGAGACTGAAACTGAAAGACAGGGTGCCGGTCTGAAACCAGCGTTTGTATTCCTGGTTTCGGCGGGCCAAAGCCGAGACAGCCGCCAGAGCGGCAGAACCGAACTTGGACCAACTCATACCGTTGTGCTTCTGTCGGTCAGATACGATCAGGTCATTGGCTTTTTCACCCAGATTACTGGAATTGCGCAAGCCCAATTGTTTTCTGACGGAATAACAGGGTAGATAGGGACGGTTACGTTGGAGATAGTCAATCAGGGTTTCAAGTGCGGCTTGATTTTTGATCTGG
>JAAEOP010000598.1 GCA_024223125.1 Chloroflexota bacterium | reverse complement strand
GACTGTCTTACTTGGCTTTGGGAGCATTATTTTTCTGGAATTCCCTTAATAAAGTGATAATGAAAACTGACCAATACAAATTATCGTTTACCGGCGCTGGTTTATCAATCAGTGGCTCAATAAAAATCGCTGAGGCGTATTTACAACTCAGGCATTGGGATGCGGTTAAGGACAAGGTAAAGACCGAAAACTTGCTGCAAGCCAGAACCCAGAGCAGCATTCAACGCTTTTTTCAGGAGTTAGCGCCGCGTTTACAACAACTGACCGACGAACAATTGGAGTTGCTGGTTGAGGGCAATCACCAGGAACAAAGACAGATTTTATGGTACGCGATCTGCCGGCGATATGCCTTTATCCGCGAATTTGCCACAGAAGTGCTTCACGAAAAATATCTGAGCCTCGATTACGAATTAACCGAATTCGATTACGAGGCTTTTTTTAATAGAAAAGCAGATTGGCACGCTGAGCTTGACCATTTGAAGGAATCGACCAGAATTAAGGTAAGAACCGTGCTGTTCAGGATGTTGCGGGAAGCCGAATTGATTTCAAATGAGCATATGATTATTCCCACCGTACTTTCAAGGCGGATGGTTGACGTTTTAGCCACGGCTGACATGTCAGCCGCCGATTCAGCCGCCGGCCTGCAAATTTTTCCCACGTCTATTACAGATAGGCCGTCTATAGCGGATATGCCGGGGTAGGTGAGCAATGAACAATCTTCTGGAAAGGCCGCTACCTGAAAGGTTTGACCACCTGTTGGCCATTATTAGCAGCGAGCGCTTCCTTAAAATGCAGGGCCTGGGCAATGAGGTCCCATTTTTCATTTGCCCCTTTAAGCCGGAAGAAACCCGGGATATCAACAGGCTCGGCAACCAGCTTATCAATACCTTGGGCAACAAGGGCATCCGGGTGTTGAAGATAAACCTGTATGATCTGTCCATCGAGCTGCTCAAGCAACGCGGCATCTGGGATCGGGTGCTGACGGTTGAAGCGACAATCTCCAAAGATGAGTTGAAAGAACTGCTTCAGGGCGTTTTGGACCCTGAAAAGCATCTCATTCCGGCCATTGCCGGGAAGATGGCCCGGCAAGACTATGACGTTATGTTTATTTCCGGTGTGGGCGAAGTGTTTCCCTATATTCGCTCTCACACCGTCTTGAATAATCTGCAAAGCACGGCCAAAGACCGGCCAACCGTGATGTTCTTTCCGGGGGAATATACCCACTCCTCGGAATCGGGCGCGTCGCTGGATCTGTTTGGTCGCTTGCGTGATGACAAATATTACCGCGCGTTTAATATCTACCACTCACAAGTATAGGGCTAAGGATTAACCTGAGTTCGGGATAAGCCAGATAACGTCTCATGTCATTCTGAACGTAGCAAAGCGGAGTGAAGAATCCCCCGAATCGTTGATTGCAAGCTAAGTTCTAAGGGATTCTTCGCTCCCGTTGGTCGCTCAGAATGACATACTCTCTTAAACCGAACTCAGGTAGATAACTTATCCATAGCGGGGACAGGATCTGATGAATTTACACGACATCTTTGCCAAAGCGGTTGATCGACCCATTGAAGGCGTGATTAAGGCGGATGATTTGGCCGGCTTAAAGCTGGAAGTGGAAGAGTATGTCTTTACCAATGAAATCTCCAAGCGGTTGGGCGCTTTTCTTGAGGCCTATACTGATTATCAGGGGGCGAACGGCGTCTGGATTTCCGGCTTCTTTGGCTCCGGTAAATCTCACCTGCTCAAGATGCTGGCCCTGCTGTTAGAGAATTATGCGCTTGACGGCAAACCGGTCTTGGAGTTCTTTTTGCCCAAGTGCGGCG
Organism: Chloroflexota bacterium; assembly: GCA_024223125.1. The sequence goes on along the minus strand of JAAEOP010000598.1, from coordinate 454 downwards.
ATGACGCCATGCTGCAAGGCGATATGCGCCGGGCGGTGGCCATCCCCTCAAAAAGCATTTTGTTTAATATCGACCAAAAAGCTGATACCATCAGCAAAACCGAAATCGATGCGGTGCTGTCGGTCTTTGTGAAGGTCTTTAATGAGATGCAGGGCTATTACGGTAAGCAGGGCTACGTGGCCCAGTTTGAACGCGACCTGGATGATCGCAGGCTGCTGGACAGCTTTAAGCAAGCCTACGGGGAGATTGCCGGCCAGGCGTGGGAGCAGGGCCGGGAACAGATCATTCTGGAAAAACAGAATATCTCTGAGGCTTATGCCCGCATTTCAGGCAGTTCTCAAGAAGCGGCGCTGGGCATCATCGATAAATATCGGGCCGATTACAAGCTCTCTATTGAAGATTTTGCCGAACTGGTCAACGCCTACATTAAAAAGCAGGAGCCGGGCTTCCGCCT
>JAAEOP010000597.1 GCA_024223125.1 Chloroflexota bacterium | reverse complement strand
TTTTCATTTACTAATATCACCTTTTGAGGGGTAAACCGGATAAATGGTTGATAGGTTTGTCTTGTACCATGCTTTAAGCTTGCCTTCCCGGCCTCATTACTAACGTTGTTCAACTCCTTCATCAGGTCATTTACTAACGGGTGCTTCGTGTTAATACGAAAATCAATATCACTTCTGGTATAATCTCCTTTGCCTTCTGGGAAATTAGTATTTATGGCTCTGCCCTTCTCATATGCTCGACTTCCAACAGCATCAATCGTCGTGTCGTACTTTTTAGCTATTGCATGGATTTCTGCTATTTCTGTCGCTGTTAGCGTTCCCTTTATCCCATTAATAAAACCAACCGGAACCCCTGTCACACTTTCAATGACTTCTTCGGCAATCTCTTCGCCGATAAACCTTCCGGTCTGGGACAGGGTGGTAATCTGCCCTGCGGCATGGAGTCCGGCTAAACCTATACCGAGCTGAGAACCGGCATAGAGCAATTCTGCGGCCAATTCATTCCGAACGCCATAATGGATCGCGGATTGCAGGATGGAACGGTGATACGTGCCATCAAGACTCCTCGTCCCCGCCACGATATTATCAAGGCCATTGGCAGCCATCACCCAGGCAGCAAACGAACCTAAGCCACCTGTTTTCACAAAGATGCCGATCCCCGCCGCAATCTGTGCGCCGCCACCCATCCGCAGCGCACACAGCCCGTTCGGGTCAATGGCATTCACCGGATTGGCGGCGGCGTAGAGATAAGGATTCAGGCCGTCGCCGGCCGGGTCGGTCTGGGTGTAGCGGCCAATCGTTGGGTCGTAATAGCGGTGCAGGTTGTAGTACAGGCCAGTTTCCTCGTCCGCATATTGCCCCCCGGTAGGCATAGCGGATTCTCCACCGTCTTGACGCGAACCTGCACATTGCCGTAGGAGTTGTACGCCGCTTCCCAGACCACCCGGCCGTTGATTTGGATGAGCTGTTGGGGCACGCCCAAACGGCCGGTGGTGAACCAGTAGGTGAACTACAAGAATCAAGTAGAAACAAGAATTTCTTGATTCCTGCTTATTCCCAATTCATGGAGTTATTTCGCTATGCCAAAGAACGATGCTAATATTCAAGGCCTGACAGTCAATTTCGCTTTTGCTTGTCTTAGAAGTTTAGTCTTTTGTTTCCTCTTATTCCCACTTCATAGGGCTCAAAAGCCTACTTGTTCCCTGTATTTTGATCTTATATCGGTATTGGAGGCTCAATATACGATGGAATTTCGTGTTTTATTGCCGAAGCACAGAGTTTAACTGTTGTCCCAATAAGCTTTTCTACCTCGTTTCGTACCCCATCAGGAATATCGTCAATTTTTGTATATTCTTCCGGAAGATCTTGTATTCTGCATGATTGAAACTTCACAATGAAAACAGACAATGGATCGTTATCATCTGGTTCAGAGAGGATCTTTACAAAATAATCACAAAAAACCACGCCATGTCTTCCGCCCCATACAAGGTATACTGTGACATTTTTTGTGTTGTCATTCATTATGGTATAGCCCTCCTGAATTTTTAATTAAGCTTCTTAAAAGTTCTCTTTAGGTTGTTAAAAAACTCCTGAGCACGTGGGTTGAATTTTAACTGTGTACCATGTTTCCCACCAAAAGAAACGGGAGCTTTAATAGCATCATAGCTATCTATAAGGTATCTAAGGTCATCTGGAATAGCTTCTCTAAAGTACCACACCATTGACAATCTCTTGTATTCAAGGCTGTCTCCACTAAGCTCGATTATTCGGAGCCGTTTGAGGGCCTTTTCAGGAATTTCAAATGTCAAGAGTTTTGGCTGACCAGTTGGACTAGAGCCACCTCCTTTCCAAGAACGTGCAAACCACCCAGCAGTATCCAATTCTTCTGAGACATAGAAACCGGGGCCAAGCTGCCCTCCGCCACGAGACACATTTATCCCCTGTTCAAAAAGTTCTTGAGAGTGCCGAGTTCCGTGATAAAACATGCTGGTTTTTGCTGCTCGTATCCCTCGTTCAGCCCGTATTCCGGCATAGCCAAGCCCAATTTGAGTTCCCGCGTACAGGATATCCGCGGCCAAATCATTTTGCACATAGCGATGGATGCCGGCTTCAAAGAACGCTTGCTTATATCCGCCGGTGATGGCGCTGCGGCCTCCGGCAATGAGGTTGTCAGCCCCGTTCAGCACGGTCAGGCTGCCAATCACGCCCACGCCGATGCTCATCCATCCGGGAGGCCCGGAGAGGGCAGCACCGACCAGCCCAACGCCAGCCCCAATATCCGCCAGACCACCCACCATCCGCAACGCACACAGCCCGTTCGGGTCAATCGCATTCACCGGGTTGGCGGCGCGGCGTAGAGATAAGGATTCAGGCCGTCCCCGCCGGGTCGGTTTGGGTGTAGCGGCCAATTTTCGGGTCGTAGTAGCGGTTCAGGTTGTAATACAGCCCGGTTTCCTCGTCCGCATACTGCCCCGGCAGGCGGATGGGATTCTCCACCGTCTCCATGCCGACCTGACAGTTTCCAAAGGTGTCATATGTGCCGCTCCAGACCACCGCGCCGTTTTCCTTCGTTAATGCCTGCGGAATCCCTAGACGGTCAGTGCGGTACCAGTAATACTCGCCATTCTGCTTGAGAAAGAGCGGATTTGTCGTCCAGGCCGAATCAGGTAGATAGCCATAGGTACGGATCGGATTTCCGCTGGCATCATATTCA
>JAAEOP010000596.1 GCA_024223125.1 Chloroflexota bacterium | reverse complement strand
GATTCCCGGCTACTGAACAATCAATGGTATGACAATGATAGCCACCGTATTGAGTGGACGGGGGGTACAATTAGCAGCAATCGCACCTGGTCCAATGATTGGGATAACCATACCTTATTAGGTAATGTCACCGTGAACGATGGCGTTACCCTGACGATTGAAGCCGGTACAACCATCCTGCTTGACCCCAATAAGTCTCTCTTTGTTCATGGCAATCTCATTGCAGATGGTACATTTGAGGACGCTATCGACTTTGCGGGGACTTCTAATACACCCTGGCTGTATCTGCGAATTGGAGGCGGTAGTGTTGATGGAGATAGTGATAACTCCAGCTTGCGTTACGTCGTTTCTCGAGGGGCTGAACGCGGTCTATATATTTATCGCAGCACACTCAACCTGGAATATTTGACCTTGATCGGAAATTCCTACGGCATATATGTGGAGGAAAGCAGCGGGGTCGTTATCCAGAACAGTAATTTTGCGGGTAACTCCCAATTTGGATTGCGCAATATGAATCCAGGTCAGGTAGTCTCCGCCACCCACAATTATTGGGGCAGCCCGACTGGTCCCACGCACACTTCTAACCCGACAGGAGACGGGGACGAAGTTTCAAGCGGGGTCTATTTTGCTCATTGGCGGCCACCTGTTTTGATGGATGGCATTATTCCCTTCACAGCCGGCCGAACGGAAACTGACAATAGTACGCTGTCTTACGATGACAGTTCAGGCGCGTACATCCGCCAATATAACAACGGCCGTAATGTCTACTTT
>JAAEOP010000595.1 GCA_024223125.1 Chloroflexota bacterium | reverse complement strand
GCGTAAGGTTGTGGTCTTGCCGCAGCCAGAGGGTCCAAGCAGTGTCACCAATTCTCCTTTGCCGATGTTCAGGGAGATATTGTCTACGGCCGTTACCTCACCCTCGCCGCCCCGTCCAGGAAACAGTTTTGTCACGTTTTCCAATGTCAAATACATATCGTTATGCTCCCAACGACAAATCTACATCGCTGCGTCCCTGCAAAATCCGGGTCGTTACTAAATACATCAAACCAATCGCCAATAAAACCAGGAGGATAATGACCGTGGCATACGCGGCTGCTAAACTGACGCCCCCTTGTTCCCACTCGCTCAAAATAGAAGCAGTTACAATCCGCCAACGGGGGCTGACCAAAAAGATAATGGCCGACAGGCTGGTCATGTGCCGCGTAAAGGCAAAAATCAGCCCGGCCAATAAAGCGGGTGTGATTAAGGGCAAAGTAACTTTGCGGAAGGTGTATTCTGCATCGGCGCCCAGACTGTTGGAGGCTTCTTCAATGGAAGAGTCAATTTGCTGCAAGGAAGCGACGCCGGCGCGCACTGAGGCGGGCATACTACGCACGGCAAAAGCAAATATGATGATGAAAGCCGTGCCCACCATTGCCAACGGGTCGCCGACGAAAGCCAGCGCCCCGCCTAAGCCGAGGAAGATGATTGCCAGATACGGCCGTTCCCTACCCTGCACCTTATCCACAATAACCACCCCAAAAAAGAGATACGGAATCATCAAAATTGTTTGTGGTACCTGGAAAAACACCTGGATATAATCCGACAACTGGAAGATTGCATCGCTCCAAAACGAACTGTCAATCTGACGGCTCAAATTGGCAATGGGATAAGCGACGTACAGAATCAAATCCGCCATCATCAAATAGACGCCCAACCCCAGCAGCAGTTTGCCAGAGCGTTTATCGTGGCGTATGAAAAAGAAATAAACTGCCAGCGCCAGATACAGTCCGCCCAACAAATACATTACTCCAGTTTCCCCCAACGGCCGCTGCGAAAGCCATATCAACCCTGCCAGCACAGAGCCAAACGACAGCGCTATCCATTGCTCCCGGCGTGTATTGAACAAGGTGCGGGCAAAGAATAAAGCCATCACAATGTACAGCGTCCATACCAATAGCCAGGGCGAGACTACAAAGGAGAGAATAAAGCCGATGCCCAAAATCGTACCGGGCACGGCCGCGCCCAAATTAGAGCCAAAATCCAGCCCATCTTTGCCGCTGAAATTCTTGCGTACCACCAAAAAAGCAATCATCATTCCCAGCAGTACAGCGATAGGCGTCGCCATGACGCTCAAGAATGTGGTATCCATAATCGCTTCATTCCCCCGGTTCAACATCATCTTCCAATGAGCCAACGTGGGAGCATAATTGATGCCCCACACCTTGCTGAACGATCCCACAATGATGGACAAATACAGTGTCAAAATTAGCGCCAACGTGGCGTAGGTAATCACAATAAACGTCCAGCGAGTGATCGGTTCCTTGACCAAAATTTGGCCGCCGGCCGGTTTGCCAGTCACCGAAACGTAAGAGCGGCGGCTGACATAATAACGCTGCACAATAAACACAATCAACGTTGGAATCAGCAGCACAATCGCCAGCGTAGACGCTTTCTGATAATCAAACTCTCCCGCTACCGCCAGAAAAATCTGGACGGACAGCACATTGACATTCCCGGAAATCAGGAGCGGGTTGCCCAAATCGGCCAGCGATTCTACAAAAAGCAGCAAAAAGGAGGCTGCCAACCCTGGAATCAGGAGGGGTAAAGTGATGGTGCGGAAGATGTGAATTTTAGACGCGCCCAAACTATGGGCGGCTTCTTCCATGGCCGGGTTTAGCCGTTCCAGCATAGCTCGTAGCATCAGGTAAGAGACAGAGAAGAAGGTGATGGTCTGCACAAATACAAGCCCGTCCATGCCATAAATATCATTCATGCCCTGGGTAAATTCCCAGCCCAAAAATTTAGCGGTGATGAGACCGTTACGGCCGAAAAGCAAAATAGTCGCCATGGCAATGGCAAAAGGAGGCGACACAATGGGGATAAGCGCCAAAATGTGTACCCAACGCTTTCCCGGCGGGCTGCAACGCACCACCGTGTAGGCAAAAACAAAACCCAGCAGCGTCCCCAACGTAGCTGTGGAGACACCCATAATCATAGTAGATAGCAAAGAACGCCATAAATAGGGAGCAAAGTATGGATCAACATAGCGGGCAAAATATTCCACGCTAAAAGCGCCATCTTCATCAAAGAAGGCGCGAATAACCACCCGAAAGATAGGGAAAAAGACAAACGTGAGGATAAAAAGAACAGCCAGCAATAAACCAACCAAAAGCACCGGGTCGCGGGCAATCAGTCCAAACTCACGATAGCGGTGAGCCAGATTACCTCTAATTGTGGATTGTTTGGAGCTGGGTGTGGTTGCGGAAGATGATTGGTCAACTGCGGGTGCGGTCATACATCCTTCTCCAGAAGTGGAAGATTGGTTCAATCTTGAAGATTGAACCAATCTAAAACGTTAGATTATTGTTTCAAATCTTCGGCTCCGGCAATTTCGTTGATGAATCTGTCTACAAAATCTTTCTTATTATCGCCGGCCCATTGGAAATCATAATCAATCAGATTGACTTCCAATAGTTCAGGATAAGACAAATCCACGCCGCCGACAGTAGGCGCCTGGTATGCTTTGTACTTGGGGCCAAGAGCCTGCGCTTCTGGCGTCAACGCCCAATCGTACCATTTCTGGGCTGCATCCGGGTGCTGTGCCCCCTTGACAATCGCCATACCACCGATTTCGTACCCAGTACCGTCTTCGGGGAAGCTCAACACCAGCGGCAGCCCGTTTTCAATCTGCTTCACAATGTCGTGGGAGAAGACGACGCCGACAGCGCCTTCACCGGCGCCGACGAATTTGGCTGGCGCCGATCCACTTTTGGTAAATTGCAATACCTGATCGGCGTATTCGTTAAGAAAATCCCAGCCGTTCTCTTCGCCCATTAACTGTAAGATGGTGGACATGGCTGTGTAAGAGGTGCCGGAGGTGGAGGGATGGGCTACCAAGAGTTGATCTTGGTATTCCGGTTTGAGCAGGTCATCCCAGGAAGTGGGCGCTTCCAGGCCAGGATTGGCTTCCAGGAAATCTTTGTTGGTAGCGAAACCCAGTGACCCTAAGTAAATGCCGGCCCAATAATTATCTGGGTCCAGATATTTGTCTTTATCCAATAGGTTTTCGACATTGGGAGATTCGTACTGATCAAACATGCCTTCATTTTTTCCGGCGATGTAGGTGTCAATGGGGCCGCCCCACATAATGTCAAATTGAGGGTTGTCTTTTTCGGCTTCCAGGCGGGCCAGCGCTTCGCCAGTGGACATGCGTACATAATTAACGGTAATGCCGAACTCTTTCTCGAATTCTTCTTTCATGCCCTGGCACCATTCTTCTTGGGGTACGCAGAGTAAATTGAGTTCTTTGCTTTCCTGTTCTCCTTGACAGGCAGACAGGAGTAATCCTAGCATTAGGATGCCAAATAGGATGAATATGTTGCGTTTGTTGATCATTTTTTCTCCTGAGACAAAGGTTTGTGGCGGGGGCAATGTTGTTGCCTAAAGAAGGAGGGAGGCCACAGATTGTCTAAATTGTGGATGGCGGGCGTTAGCCCTTGAAGTCACTAAAAGTTTTGCGGAATGGGGAAATGTAGCTAGATTATTGTCAGGTGCCTCCTTTGCGGTGTGTCGTGCAGATTGTGCAGGCAGTATACCTGCTATTGTTTTATTGAATAGTGGATTTTACGCTGTTTTTGATGAGTTTCCAAACGTTTTTATGGTTAGACACTACGCAAACTGGTTTTGGTCTGGTATCATTTCAGGCTATAGATTATTGTGGAGAACTGCATTTCTGTGGAGAACTGCATTTCTGTGGAGAACTGCATTTCTGTGGAGAACTGCATGCAAAACGGCCGTTATCCCAATTCAACAAATATTCAGCGCCAACTGTTACCCAACGGGGTAACGGTATTGGTGTATGAAAACTTCGCCTCCCAATCGGTGGTAGTGGAAGGGGTTGTGCGAGCGGGATCGTTGGCCGACAGAAAAGAAACGGCCGGGTTAGCCAGATTGACATCCTCGACCCTCATGCGGGGCACGCAGCAGCGTCGCTTTGACCAGATTTATGAAGCGTTGGAATCGGTGGGGGCGCACCTTCATTTTAGCAGCGGGTATCACACGGCCGGGTTTTCAGCTCAGGGTTTGGTAGAAGATATGGATTTGCTGCTGGACATGGCCGCTGATGTGCTGCGACAGCCCACCTTTTTCGAAGAGCAGGTAAACAAAGTCCGCAGTCAGATTTTGACGATTTTGCAGATGCGGGCCAATGATACCGGGCAGAGAGCCAATCTGGCTTTTCATGAACTGCTGTATGGCGAGCATCCTTACGGCCGTTCCCGTGGCGGTTATTCTGAAACGGTGGCGACGTTGACAAGGCCGCATTTGGCCGATTTCCATAGTCGCTATTATGGGCCGCAGGGGATGATTATCACAGTTGTGGGGGCTGTAAAAGCGCAGACGGCCGTAGATAAGGTTGCCGCTTTGTTTGGCGATTGGCACAATGAAGGGCAAGAGGCGTTGACGACCGTGCCCGATAAACCCCGCCCCGAAAAACGCTTGCAAACCCATGTTGCCATGCCCGACAAACATCAGGTTGATATTCGGCTGGGGCTGCCCGGCCCCCGGCGTTCTGCGCCCGATTATTTGGACGCCAGCCTGATGAATACCATTCTGGGTGTGTTTGGCATGATGGGGCGTATTGGGCAAAATGTGCGTGAGGAGCAAGGATTGGCTTATGTTGCTTACAGCCAATTACAGGGAGGTTTAGGGCCGTTGCCCTGGACGGCCGTCGCCGGTGTCGCTCCCGATGTGGTTGATAAAGCCATCCAAAGTATTTTGGATGAAATTGTCCGCATACAAGATGAATTGGTGACGGCCGCAGAATTGGCCGATAGTCAGGCGTACCGCACTGGTTCCATGCCTATGGCCCTGGAAACAAACAATGGTTTGGCCGATATTATTACCGACATGGAACTGCTTGAACTAGGATTGGATTATTTGCTGGAATATCCTGCTGCTGTACGGGCAATTACCCCAGAACGAATCCAGACCGCCGCCCAAAAATATTTAAGCACAAAACAGATAGGCGTGGCTGTGGCTGGGCCGTGAATCGGTGTTCAGTAATCAGTGTTCAGTATGCTCAACTGAATACTGCAAATTGCAAACTTTTAATATGCTCGCAACCGGCGTTGACATGATCGAAGTAGCCCGCATTGAACGGGGCATTGCCCGGCACGGCGACCGTTTTCTGAAGCGTTTTTTTACGGCACAGGAGCGGGATTATTGTAACGGCCGTGTCACCAGTTTGGCCGGTCGTTTTGCCGTCAAAGAAGCAGTTAGCAAAGCATTAGGAACCGGCATTGGCGATGTGAGCTGGCAGGAAATTGAAGTTGTGTGTGATGAACGAGGTAAACCAGAACTGCATTTGTACCATAATGCGCTAACGCTGGCGGCCAAACGCGGCCTAACCAATTGGGCTATTAGCTTATCTCATACAGAAACCCATGCCATTGGTTTTGTAGTCGCCACTGGCGATTAAACATTTGTTAGCGAAGATTATTTACAAACTGACTGATTTTTGTATACACGGATAGGGAAAGCACCGATATAAAAGCATCTGTGTTTTTCTTATCTGTGTATACTCTTTGGAGAAAATTATGCCAACCTGGACCGCAAAAGATGGAAGCGTTATCAATTATGAACAACATGGCACAGGGGATCGCCCTACTTTGCTTTTATTGCCGGGATTATTGGGAACATACAGTCAATGGCGGCCGTTTCTCAAACCTTTAGCCAGCGATTACCAAATCATTTTGATGGATTTGCGTGGGCACGGACATTCGACCAACAAGGCGAAAACACTTGACCCAGAAACGATGATGTATGACGTCAGTGACCTGTTAGATTCATTGCAGGTGCAGCTTGTTCACATTGCCGGATACAGTCTGGGTGGTTATCTGGGATTGATGTACGCACTTAAAGAGCCGCGCCGTGTCGCTACGTTGTTAATGCACGCTACCAAATTTTATTGGTCGCAAGACTCTGCTGCCAAAATGTATAAACAGTTAGACCCGAATACAATGGCTGAAAAAGTGCCTACTTATGCGGATCAATTGATGCAGGAGCATGGCGGCCGAGATTGGCGCATATTGGTGCGTCAGGCGGCCGATATGACTGGTTATCTGGTAAACAATGGCATTACAGAACGGATGGTTGCCCATACACAATGTCCTGTATTGGTAAGTGTGGGCGACCGGGATGAACTGGTTCCGGTGAATGAAGCGCTGCGCCTGGCTCGTTTAATTCCCAATGGAGAACTGATTGTGCTGCCGGGAGTACGCCACCCATTCCAAACGGTACGGCCGATTCCCTTGTTGCCTACGATGAAATTTTTTCACCGGTCAAGTTAAACAAATGCAACACTTGGTTGGAAACCTCGCAGGTCTGACCATTTGTTAGTGAATATTTTTTACAAACAAAGCAAATTTGCCTGACATGGATAGGGAAGAACTGGTCGGTTTGAGGCGAAGCTTCGCTATATAGTTATGGAGGTATTATGAGTTTATTTCGGCGGGCGATACGAGCATTATTCTTGTTAGCAGGGGTGGTTGCCGGACTGATAGCTGTGATTGCGGCCTTGTTTGCGCGGGAACTGATTCGACCCACACGTAAAAGATTGTGGGTGACGCCGGGTGAATTAGGCTTGCCTTATGATAATGTGCAGTTTCCAGCGTTGGATGGCATTCGCTTAAGCGGCTGGTTTATTCCAGCGCCGGCCGACTCGCAGCGAACCGGCGCGACCATCATCATGGTGCATGGTTGGATGTGGAACCGGCTAGGGTCGGCAGCTGATGACAGTTTGTCTCGTCTTTCTGGGGCGCTGCCGGTAGAACTGCTGCGGTTGGCTTTTGCTTTGCACAAAGACGGCTTTAATGTACTGATGTTTGATGAGCGCAATCATGGCGACAGTGCGGCCATGCCTCCGTTTACTTTTGGTTCGGAAGAATCGAAGGATTTGTTAGGGGCGCTTGATTTTGTGAAAACCTGTTCTGAAGCGGATGAGGATCAGATTGGGGTGATTGGCTTTTCGGCCGGGGGAAATACGCTCCTGTACACGCTGCCACAGACGAAGGATATTAAAGCGGGCATTGCCGTGCAACCGACGACGCCCACTGTTTTTTCGGGTCGCTACGGCCGCAACTTGCTCGGCCCTTTAAGTATGGTGATTGTACCTTTGGCTGAGATAATGTACCGTTTGGGTGGGGGACGGCCGTTTGCCGATTATCATCCTGGGGCTGCGGCCGCTCATGCCGGAAATGTGCCCATTTTATATGTGCAGGGAAATGGTGATCCTTGGGGCAGCGCCGCCGATGTGGCTCAAATGGCAGTCAGAACGCCAAATGCGGTCGCGCCCTTATACGTGGAAGCTACCTCGCGTTATGAAGGGTACCAATACTTAGTCAACAATCCCCAGATTACGATTGATTTTTTTGAGCGGCATCTATGACCCCATCCAGACCCACGAACTCTATTGGCAAACGAACCCTGATCTCGTACTCTGATGCAACCAATGTTAGGCGCTGTTGCTAACAAAATCAACCAGAATGAGTCTGAATGGACTGAGCTAACATATCAGAAACCAATTGATTCAGGCTTTTTCCTGTGGATGCCGCCCTGGTAGCAAGTTCGGTATGCATTTTGGTCAGAACTCGAAGATTGAACTTACCAGAATACTCCTTTCGTGCCTCTACGCCATCTTCTTGTTTTTGTTCACGTTTCTTGCTTGTCATTTTAGTCTTCAAATCCTTGTTTTTAATTGATTCTTATTCTCTTTCTGTTTGAAGACCGTGTCCAATTTCGACTGAACTATAACAAGATAATATAGACCATAACGAACGATGTATTGGATTTCTCCAATTCTGCTCACAGTTGATTTCCTTATTGATATTGGTTTCGTACATCATTATAACTGAAAGAAATGATTGTCAAACCATGCATTTTGCATAAAATTGATTTCCACTGTTGTCTACCTCATAATATTGATGTCTTGACCCGTATAAACCAGAAACAACCAAAGCAGAAACTTGAAGAAGGAGAAGCTGTGACACAGGCGATTCAACAACCATCCACAACCGTACAATCTACCCGCAAACCCTCCGGCGATTCGCTGAAACTATTTGCCTTTCTAGGCGGCCGTTTAGTCAATATCGTCGCCACCCTACTGGCAATTATCTTTCTGAGCTATTTGGGCATGAATATGGCTCAGGGAATGCCCTTTAGCCAGGCATTGCAAAGCGCCCTGCCGTTGACTGTCTCCTACATCGGTCAATTGTTACAGGGAGATTTGGGAGTTTCACAGCGAGGCATCTTTTTTAGCCGTCCGCTCCCCATTGCCGACATATTGCCCCCGATGCTCATAAACAGCCTGGGCTTGTTGGCTGCTTCTATGCTGCTGGCAGTTTTGCTGGGCATTCCGGCTGGCATCTGGGCCGCCACCCGCAAAAGCCAGAATGCAAGCCTGAGTGTACTCATGCTCTCCATTATCGGGATTTCCGTCCCCAGTTTTTTTGGTATTGTGCTACTGCAAATGGCGGCTATACAGTACACCAAAACATTTGGCTCGCCGCTGGTTCCGGTGGGCGGCTTTGGTTGGGATAAACATCTGATTTTGCCGATGATTGTGCTGTCCGGACGGCCGTTAGCCCAGATCACCCGCGTCACTTTTGTCACCATCAAAGAGACCCTGCGCCAAGATTATGTGCGTACTGCCCAGTCAAAAGGGTTGTATAACAGCACCATTATGTGGCGGCATGTGTTCAAGAACGCGGCCGTACCCATTCTCACTGTCATCGGTTTGGCCTTGCGTTTTTCCCTCAGCAGCCTGCCCGTTGTAGAGACTTTTTTTGGTTGGCCCGGCATCGGCCAAAATTTACTCAACGCCTTACGCGCCGGGGATACCGATTTTGCCATTATCTCCCTGCTTTGTCTGGGGCTGATCTTTATCACCATCAATTTGCTGTTGGAAATTGCCTACCGAGCCATTGATCCCCGTTTGCGAGATGATCCGGTATTTTTGAAAAGCGGCCGTTTTCAGATGCGCCAATGGCTGCAAGAATTAAGTGATACTCTTTTTAGAATCCTACACCACAATCCTATTTCTGCTTGGTGGCGACGGCGCAAAAACGGTCCAGAACCTAGCCCCTTCAAAGAATTGCTGGCTCGCCAGGGAGAAGACAGCGTAGCCGAAATTGAAGTGGCGCCGACCCGACGACGGCCGTGGGCACGCAGCCTGCGTAATTTCCCCCTAATCATGGGCATCCTTATCTTTCTTGGGTTGGCGTTCATCTATGTGTTTGGGGCAGATTTTACACCGCGTAGCCCCTACGACACTCAGGTAGCGGCCAAAATTGGGGATGAATATTATGTGGCTCCTTTCCCACCCAGCAATGAATATCCCTGGGGTAGCGATGGTATCGGCCGTGACATTCAAGCGATGGTGTTGGCCGGGGCGCAGCAAACATTGACCCTGGCTGTCGTCGTCGTTGTGATTCGCCTGCTGGTAGGATTGATTATGGGTACGCTGACAGGCTGGTTTGCCGACAGTTGGTTTGACCGCTTCATGCTCAATCTGGCCGAAATTCTAGCCGCTTTCCCGACGTTGCTGTTGGTCATGATTTTTATTTTGGCGATTGGGCTGCAAAATGGGATGCGTACCTTTATTATCGCCATGTCATTTGTGGGTTGGGCAGAAATTATGCAATTTGTACGCGGCGAGGTGATTAAGATACGACCGTTGCCCTACATCGAATCCGCCATAGCCTCCGGACAGCGTACCACCCGCATCGTCTCCTTTCACATGCTGCCCAATTTGGCCCCTATGCTTGTTTCTTTGCTGGCTTTAGAAGCGGCGGCCGTGTTGGTGTTGTTAGGCGAATTGGCCTTCATCGGCATCTTCATTGGCGGCGGGGCAGCCTCCGATTTTGGCTTTTTTGCCGATGTACCTGAATGGGGGGCTATGCTCAACGCCGCTCGCGGCGTCACTCGCGCTTACCCCTGGATGGCTGTCTATCCGGCGGCCGCTTTCTTCATCACCATCATGGGCTTTAACTTGCTGGCTGAAGGGCTGCGGCGCATCGTAGACCAGAACAGCGTCGCCGTTTCCCGCTTGCTGAACAAATACACTGTCGCTTTAATCATTGCCAGCTTCTTCCTGGTGGCCTGGAGCCGTAACAACGTTGGCCCCATCCGCTATTATCGGGAAGACATGGAGACATTTGACGCCCAAAACGCTATTGCTTACACAGATTATCTAACGGCCGCAGAACGAATGGGTCGAGCGTTGGGGTCTTCTGGTTATTATGATGCGGCCGATTATTTGCAACAACAATTCCGCGCTCTGGGTTTACAATCGGGTGGCGAAGGGTTAAGTATGGCCCAAACCCGACAGCGTTTTTACCAGACGGTAGATGAGAAGCCGCAGTTCACTATCAATGATGGTGGCGATGTGCTGGAGTATCGACAAGATTATGCTGAATTTCCAGCCTTCTTTCGTAATTTAGGATCGGCCGCCGGACAGGTTCGCTTCCTGGCTTTGAAGGAGTTGGAGCTTGACCGGGTGGTGTTGGGACGACGCCTCTACCCCAAATTGGAAGCCTTAGACCTGGAAAACAATATCGTCATGGTGTTGGATGAGTGGGAACTTTATTATTTGCGTAATCGGCCGCATCAAGCCGTTTTGTTTGTGACCGATGATGCCACCGATGTACAGCGCCGCTTTACCCTCTCTCCGGTGAACCCCATTGTCAACGAAGGACTACCTACCCAAATCGGGCAGGATGCACCCATCTTCTGGATTACGGAGGAGACGGCCGATCGTCTGCTGGCCGGTACAGGACAAACGATACAAAGTTTGCGCGTACAGCGAGAAGATTTGGGGCTGGATGGGGTGATTGATGTGCCTACCCAGGCGTTGGCCGAGATGAAGATGACGGGCATAATTCAGCAAGATGTTCCCGCCATCCATGTGCTGGGCATGATGGCCGGTGAGAATCAGGGCCTGGATGAGAATCTGATTGTGGTGATGGCCCAATATGATATGCCGCCTCTTGGCCCAGACGGCATTTATTCCCATGCGACGGATAATGCCAACAGTGTGGGCATTTTGTTGGAAGCGCTGCGGGTGCTGGAAGAATCGGCCTGGACGCCAAACAAATCCATTCTGTTTGTAGCCTACAGCGGCGAGGGGGCGGAGCAAAATGATCTGGTGATCAGCCGGCCGAATGTGGACGACCTGCTAGAAGCGAAAACTGTTTTTGAAGATGCGTTTGATGTCGAAGCCATCATCTATTTGCGCGGCCTCGGTTTAGAAGGGAATGGGGATTTGGTAGCGGCGACGGGGGGTAACGGCCGTCTCATGGATATGGTGCAAAATACGGCTCGGCTGGCCGGAACCAAAGCATCCCCTGCCAACGATCTGGCCCGATTTGAGCAGCCAGCCGAACGGTACAATCGTATTGCCCAACTAGAGTCCCAAGGGGAAATTCGTGGCGGCAATGGGGATGGATATGCGGTTATCAGTTTGAGTGGGGAAGGGTGGCAAGATGTGTCGCGTACGGCCGTAGACACCACTGACCAAATCTCGGCCGAAAACACAGCCTCGGCCGGAAAAACCCTGGCCTTGATTCTGATGGTTTTAGGGCGAGAGACGGAGTATTAAGTAGTTTCGTGAACGGCTTCTTTGTGTACCTCGCCATAATCTTCTCGGTCATCAAGTGCCACAAGCATCGGAAATTGGCAATGCCTTCTTTACGGTTCGGTATGTGCTCATCGTGGGAACGCTGCCTGCACTACACTGTCAAAGATATTACCCCGAGTCAAGCCATCGAGCCAGAGAACGTGTAGGGCGATTGCATATTCGCTCTTTTTACGAAAAAAACAGAAACCAAAGGTAGACATTCTCAAAATTCATTTTGGGGCAACAGGATTAAGCAGAAGCAACTTGCGTCATATTGATAAAATGCCTTTTCTTGCTACCAAATTCTCAACATACTTTCAAATTATGGCTTAAGAAGCACCTCAATACACAACTCGAAAACTCCGTCATTTATTGATAGAATACGAATAGTTGATCACAGGGACTACTATTGATATAATCCCGCCCCTGTCTTAGATATTTATGTAGGAGTGCCGCTGTTAGCAGCGGTTTTTCCCTTATTAGGGGTACATTATGATCACGATGAAACCACACCTGTTAACCCAAGAAGGTGTAGAAAAATTAACGAAAGAATTGGATTTCCTGAAAACGGTGAAACGGGAAGAAGTTGCCGACCGTTTGCAGGCAGCATTTGCAGATGGGCAGGATGATGACTTTGTAGAAAACGCCGGTCTGGAAGCAGCTCGCAATGAACAGGCTTTTATTGAAGGCCGGATTCAGGAGTTGGCAGAAATTCTGAAGAATTATCAGCTTATCCAGGAGAATAGTACGAAGGATATGGTGAATGTGGGCAACTATGTTACCGTAACTGAAGATGGGTATGATGATGAAGAGCGTTACCATCTGGTAGGCGCAGCCGAAGCCGACCCAGAAGAAGGACGCATCTCTAATGAAAGCCCGTTGGGTAAGGCGCTGTTGGGCGCTAAGAAAGGGGATACCGTACAGGTGAATGCGCCCAACGGTATCCTGGAATTTCGGGTAATGAAGATTGAGTAACCACGGCCGAACGGCCGTTCCCGCAGACCAATTATTCAACCCGTGACTTTCACGGGTTTTTTTGTGAGAAGAGGATTAACGATGACCTGGCACCCCACCCCCTTAGAAGAACAACGTCTGGCTAAATTAGCACGACTGCAAGAAGCCGGCATAGAACCATATCCGTTGCGTGTAGAACGAACACACAACACAACGGCCGCCAAAACTGCCTTTGCTGCTGATGACACGGCCGAAATTGAAGCTACCGTTTGCGGCCGACTTGTCAGCTTCCGGGATATGGGGAAGACAGTGTTTGCCCATATTGAAGATGGTAACGGCCGTCTGCAACTATTCGTGCGCCGGGAAATCATCGGCGAAGAATCCCACCGCATATTCCGTAAGCTGCTCGATTTGGGCGACTTTGTGCAGGCCAGCGGCATCCTGTTCCGTACTCGCACCGGGGAAATCAGCCTGCGGGTGACGGAATGGAAACTGTTGAGCAAAGCAGTCAGCCCACTGCCAGTGGTGAAGGAAGAAAAGGTAGACGGCCGACTTATACGCCACAGTGAATTCTCCAATGTAGAAGAACGTTACCGCCAACGGTACGCTGACCTGGCCGTTAACCCAGATGTGCGCCAACTGTTTTTAACCCGCGCCCACATCATTCGCGCCGTGCGCCGTTTTATGGATGACAATGAATTCCTGGAAGTGGAGACACCAGTTTTGCAGCCATTGTATGGGGGAGCTGCCGCCCGGCCGTTTACCACCCATCACAACCAGCTTAAACAAGAACTTTATCTACGTATCTCCTTTGAACTGTACCTGAAACGGTTGTTGGTGGGAGGCATTGAGCGAGTGTATGAAATCGGCCGTGATTTCCGCAATGAAGGCGTCAGCTTCAAACACAATCCCGAATTTACCATGCTAGAATTCTACGCCGCCTATTGGGATTACCATGATGTGATGAACTTCACAGAACGGATGGTACAAACCGTAGCCGAGCAAGTCTTAGGCCACACCAGCTTCACCTACCAAGGGCACACCATTGACGTGTCTGGAACCTGGCCGCGCATGACGATGCGCGACGCCATTAAACAGTTTGCCGAGATTGATTATATGGAACATCTGGAGGTGGACAATTTACGGCAGGCAATTCGAGAAACGGGTGGCAATGCGCCCGATGGCGCCGCCTGGGGCAAACTGATTGACGGCGTCTTTGGCGATTTTGTGGAACCAAAGCTGATACAACCCACCATCATTACCACCTACCCGCGAGACATTTCACCACTGGCCAAAGGAATTCCCGGCGACCCACTGCACGTGGAACGGTTTGAATACTTCATTGCCGGTATGGAAATGGGTAATGCTTTTACAGAGTTGAACGACCCCTTGGATCAACAGTCTCGTTTTGAAATGCTGCAACAGCTTTATGCTTCAGACGACGATGAGATTAACCCCATTGATGAAGATTACCTGCAGGCAATGCGCTACGGAATGCCCCCTAACGGCGGCTTTGGCGCCGGCATTGACCGCATGGTCATGCTGTTCACAGACAAAGCCACCATCCGCGAAGTGCTGCTCTTCCCCCATCTCCGCGAAAAAGAGTAAATGCACCAGTTTGACTCTTTAGACACGATGGGCAGGTTTGCGCCACAAAACGTTGGGGCGAGCAGCTTCGCCAGCCAGGATAAGTTCTTGCATACGTTGGTGGCGACTGCAATAGAGAATGAGTTCACGGGCAAATTTTCAGGGGAAATGAGCAGGATTCGGCGAGCCGCTTTCATTGGTGTTTATTTCTTTGGGGTGTTGGACTAACGTTCCAAAAAATAGTAGCACAAGCTTTCAGCGATAAATAAATCTACAACGACAAATCCTTTGGCAAACGCCAATTCAAATATTTCTCGTGTGTGCATGCGCCAGGCCAGACCAAGTTTGACACTGGCATTTTTGATGCTCTGATAATTGGCTGGCACAGCGACAAGCAGATGTTCGTGGGTAACAAGCGCTTCATCTATAACGCCAACTTGCCAAAGTCCATTAACCTCTTGGGGTTGGTTCACAACTTTTGTGCCTCGCTTTAGCCATTCAGAAAGGGGAATGTTTTGCCAGTCGCCGTCTTGATGAGCCTGGACTCGGGGAGAATTTAGATACCAATCCACATGAAAGCGGTCAGTGGGTACGCCCCAATTCAAAGCGTCACGGCCGTCGCCATAGATATTCCGTTCATAAACATTGCAGACCGCGCCTAATTTATGGATATTGAGACGGCCGTTTAACGTCTCCAACGGATCATACGTCCAGGTAATGAGATCAATCCCCATTGCTAACACCGCCTCCCGCTGTGCCCATTTAAGCATTTGCCCCACTTTACGCCCGCGACACTCAGGAACCACCCCCGCCATGTGGGAACAATGCTTCAGCCGTTTGCCTCCTTCCGTTTCTACATAGGAAAGAAAGCCCAGACAAAACCCAACCGGATTTTCTCCGTCCCAAGCCAACAATACCACCCCCCCATTTTCTTTAGCTATGGTAACAGTCAGATGATCCGGCACAGCAATATGGTGGTCGCCCCCCCAGGCGGCCGCGATCAAATTTTCAACTAATCGGCTTTCTTCAATAGTTTTAACAGGTCGGATATCAATCATGGTTAAACTTCCAAAGTAACCATTCAGGTGCCCGGCACTTCATTACCAAGTCTACTGGAGTAGCACACTCGTTTATAAGTGCCGGGCACCTTGGAGGAGTGAATGGTTAAACTTCCAAATCCTGAATAAACTGCTGGAACCGGGAGATAGCTGCGGCCATATGGGGGTGGTTTTGAGTCATAAACTGTTCCCCTTCCCTTGTTGAGCTAGTTGCCTCTTGCCGCCAAACCTCCAAAATCTTCTCGGCCGCTTCATCCGTTTCCATATCCACATAACTAGTGGCTATACGTAATGATAGATCGCGTTCCGGTGTACCAAAAGCGCTGCCGGGCAGCGTGGCAATATGGTAATTGTCCAGCAAATATTTGGCTAAGTCCAACGAGGTATGAACGTCGCGTTGGGCTAAAGGTTCCCGCCAACGGTCAAAATTCGAAATCAGGTAGAAGCCGCCTTCCGGCTGTGGGCAGGAGATGCCCAACTCAACCAGCCAACTCCAAAGATGCTGGGTGCGGGCGGCATGAATAGCAGCGCACTCCGCAATGTAATTGGCGATGTCGGGATCGTCGCTGTAGGCGGTGAGAGCAGCATATTGCACAGGGGCAGTAGGCGTAGACCATATTTCGCTGGCGATAGCATGTAGGTTTTGCATGAGGATACGGCCGTCTTCACTCTTCGGTAAAATGCCAACACCCAGTCGCCACCCCCCCAACGACAAATATTTGCTCAAGCCACCCAACACAATCGTCCCTTCCGGGTAATACCGGACCAATGAAATGTGCGGTTTTTGCCCATGCGGAACCAAACTGTAAATTTCGTCGCTCAACACCACAATCCCTTCCTGGCGGCAAAAATCAGCCAGTTCAGACAGAAATGCAGCCTCAAACATATGGCCGGTGGGGTTATTGGGGCTGGTGATGAGTAAAATCTTGGCTTCTTCGGCCACCTGTTCCACCGTCTCTTGCACTGCATCCATCGTCAAGGCATAGCCATCACGGGGCGATGCGGGGATGCGGTAAACGGGACGGTTTAGCAAATGAGATTGCGGTGCGTAGCTGACCCAGGCCGGCGTGGGCAAAATCAAAGCGCCGTCCAAAGCCATTCGTAAAGCGTACATCAATGATTTGCTGCCGGGGCCAACGATAACTTGTTCGCTGGATACGGCCATGCCCAACTGAACACTGTAAAAAGCCGCTATCTGTTCCCTTAATGCCGGCAGCCCCCGTCCCGGTAAATAGCTTTTTTGATGGGCATTGGCCGCCAACGCCGCTTGCATTTTGGGATGAACGGGGAAGCGGGATTCGCCAAAACCAAAATGGTAAACCTGTTCCCCTTCGGCCCATAGTTCTTGCACACGCTCGTTAATTGCCAGCGTGGGCGACGTTTTTAAATTTTGCATAACCGGGGAAAAATGAATAGGAGATTGAGAAGTCGTTTTCATTGATAAATCACGGGGGGCAGGATAACCGACAAAACATCATAACGTCACGTCAAATCGTTTCCCCAGTTATCTCGCCCCTCTACAATTGTTATCCCACCCAGAACGCCTTTTCCAAATCTTGGAAATCAGCAGCCGGGCCTTCATACTTATTGCGCCCTAATTCCAACACATACACATAATCCGTAATCTTGAGCGCCTGACGGATTTCCTGGTCTACCAACAAGATGGTTAAGCCGTCATCATCCCGTAAATCAGTCAACATCTTATACACTTCTTCCGACAACAGCTTGGATAAACCGGCCGTCGGTTCATCTACCAGGATAATTTTGGGGTCTGTCATCAGAGTACGGCCGATTTCCACCATACGCTGCTGTCCGCCAGACAATTCACCCGTTTTCTGATTCCGTTTGTCGCGCAAAATGGGGAAGCGCTCATAATTTTCTTCCAGCTTTTGCTTCAGCCGCTTCTTATCTTTGCGAAACGTCCAGGCGCCTACTTCCAGATTCTCCTTCACAGACATATGCCGAAAAATACCCGGCTGCTGGGGAATATAAGCCAATCCCAAAGAGATGCGTTCATAGATGGGTACGCCCAAAATACTCTGCCCATCTACCAGAATATCGCCATCATTTGGCTTGAGGAAGCCGTAGACTGCTTTTAGGGTCGTGGATTTACCCACGCCATTAGCGCCCAGAATAGTGGTGATTTTCCCTTTTTGTATTTTGATATTCAGGTCTTGTAAAATGTTAAGGTCTCTGTAGTAGCCTACATAGAGGTCTTTCATTTCCAGAATGGTGTTATTTTGCTCACTCATCCTGCGCCTCCTCTTTTTCTACTTCCGGCGTCTCTGCCTCTTCGTCATCGTACAGGTCTTCGTCTTCATCTACACCCAGATATGCTTCTATAACGGCCGGATCATTCTTCACAATTTCCGGATCGCCATCCGCAATCAAATCGCCATAATCCAACACTAGCAATCGTTTGCTCAGGGTAAAAATGGTGTCCATATCATGGCTGATGATGATGACTGCTTTGCCATCTTCGTTGACTTTGTAGATGTATTTGTAGATGATTTCCATCAATTTAGGGTGGACGCCGGCAAAAGGTTCATCCAGAACAATGACGTCCGGGTCGAGCATGAGTAGCCGCCCCAGTTCTAGCAATTTTTGTTGACCGCCAGAAAGGGCACGGCCGTATTCATTCCGCAAATGCTCAATTGTCAAAAACTCAAGCACATCCATTGCCTTTTCTTTAACGTCTCGCTGCCTTGTCGAGGGGTGCATCGCCAGCGCCGGCACATACATATTTTCCAGCACCGTCATGCGCCGGAAAGCACGTGTTACCTGAAATGTCCGCCCCAACCCCGCTTTAGCCACATCATACGAGGGCATAGCGTCAATGCGACGGCCGTTCAAATACACTGTCCCCTTTGAAGGATTCAGCGCCCCATCCAGAATATTCGTCAGCGTCGTTTTGCCAGCCCCATTCGGGCCAATCAAACCAATCAATTCCGGCCCATTCACCTCAAACGTAACGTCTCGCAGCACTTGTAAGCCGCCAAAATTCTTGGTGATCCCATTCACACGTAATTCAGTCATGAGTCGCTTCCCTCCGTCGTCGTTGCCGGCTGCCGTTTGGCTACCGTCTCCTCAGCCACATCGGCCCGCTCAAACCAATCCAAAATGGGAGCGATAAGACCATTACGACGGAAGCGCAGCGTCAGCATCAGCACCGCCCCAAAAAAGACCAGCCGCCACAACGTCATATCCACCGTAATCGTCCCAATAGTGAAGCTGGTTCGCAGCAATTCCAACATGAACAGGATGACGATAGCCCCAATAGCCGCCGCCACGATGCTTTCCAGGCCGCCAATGACAGCCATGGCAATGACCAGACTCATCTGCAAGATAAGCAAGATATTGGGTGTAATGATGCCAATGTAATGGCCGAAGATGGCTCCAGCGGCCGCAGCCATCATCGCCGTAATAGTGAACACCATCACCTTATAGCGCACCACATTGACGCCTAAAGCGGCCGCCGCTTCTTCATCCTCACGCAATGAGCGGATGAACAAACCAAAACGGGTAGCCGTCAGGCGAAGCATAATGACCATACAAATCAGAAACAAAAACAACATAATGTAGTAAGGCGGCAGTTTGTCGGTGGAGCTAAACGTCTGCCCAAACAGGTTGACGCCGTTCGGAAAGAGGGGCAGCATTTCCAGGCCAGACTGCCCTTGTGTAATGGCAATTTCGGCGCTGATGGCAGCCCGCAAAATTTCGGCAAAGCCAATGGTGAACAGGGCCAGGTAAGTGCTGCGTAAGCGTAAGACCAGATAACCAACAAGCAGCCCAAAAATACCGCCTATGATGATGCCGCCAAAAAGCCCCCACCAAATGGAGGGTTGGTTGATAACAGTGCCGGCCGGTAATGTTTCTTTGGCAATATCCAAACAGTTTCTGGCCAAAGAAGTGACACCCACTGGATTGAGAATAACCAGCCAACGGCCGCCAAGCTGATATTCAGTACATAGGTTTGTGGGCGCGCTGACAAAACGGATGTAATTGCCATATAGAGCGGTCACATACGCCCCAATGGCCATAAAAGCCATGTGGGCAAAAGAAAACTGCCCCGCATACCCGGCCAATAATGACCAGCTAGACGCCAAAATAGCATAGAAAAAGGCCGTAATCCATAAGTGCATAATGAAGTCGTAGTCGGCACGGCCGTAAATAAAAGGGAAAATCAGCAGGAGGACAATCGCCGCAATACCTGCAATGCGTGGAATCCATTGTCGGTTCATAATTCCTTCCCGAATAAGCCAGTTGGTTTCAATAAGAGAACCAAAGTTAATACAATCATACCGTAAGCGGGGATATAAGAAGCCGCCCGTGTGGGGTCTGGAATACAGCCGGTTCCGGCCGCTTCAAACAAACCCACCATCAAGCCGCCAATAAATGCCCCTGGCAGCGACCCCATCCCCCCCAACACAATAATCACAAAAGAGCGGGAAGATGCAATCGTGCCCACCTGTGGCAGCCAGGAAAAAACCTGTACCAGCATAGCGCCCGACAACCCGGCCAGCATACTGCCCAAAGCAAAAGCCAGCGTGTTCATCCTCTCTGTGTTAATGCCAGCCACGGCCGCCGCCTGTTTATCCTCGCTCACCGCCCGCAGCGCTTTACCTGTCCAGGTGCGATACAGAAACAGCAGCAAAACAACCAGCATTAAAATAGCCACAATAGCGGCCGTAAAACGAGGATTGGGCACAGACAAGGCGTCAAAGAAGGTGATGTTTCCCCTTGTAGTAGCAAACAAAGCATTCTCAATGTCCGGGAAATCAAAATAACGGGTTGCTTTTACCGGATTGGCGCCCACCGTCGCCTGCACAAAATATTGCAAGAAAAAGGCCAGTCCAAACGTAATCAGAATGGCATATTCACCCGGCCGTTCCACTTCCCCCGTGTGCATGGGTTGCAAGAATAAACGTTCAAACAGATAACCAATGGCAAATGTACCCGCGCAAGCTGCCACAATAGCAACAACAGGATTGATACCAGGAAACCATCTGGCTGTCATAAAATAAGCAATCATCCCGCCGACCATATAAAATTCCCCATGAGCAAAACTCACAATGCCCAAAATAGAAAAGATCAGCGTAATGCCCAAAGCCATCAAACTATAAATAATGCCGATAACAATACCGTTTGTTAACTGCGAAGCGACAAAACTACCGCTGATCACACAAAGATTATCTGGGTCAGCGCGGGCAAAAGCCAACGACAATATAAAGATAACAATAATGCCGGGAATAAGCGCCCACCGAGTTTTATAACTGGGAGTAAATATCCAAATAACTGCTAACCCAATGGGGCCAAAGGCAGCGCCGATAGCAGCCCCCATCAAGCCGGTTTGGGACACATCTTTATCTTTTCGCAGATAGATCCGCGGGGTAACAGCCAGACCAATCGCTCCCCAAAAAAGCACCCACAACAAAGTGTAGAAAAAAGTTGAGCTATGTTCCATTTCCCCTCCTATGTAAATAGTGGATGGTGGATGGCGGTTAGTGGTTTGTACCAACCACCATCCACATCATTCAATTACTGACCGCTGATAACAGCATCGCCAGTCTGGTAGATTTCGGGGTAGACAACAGTCGCCGTTGTTGAATCTTCGCCTTCGTTCTGGTACTGAACAATGGTGATAGCCGGGTCGGGGAATTGATGCCACCATTTATCTTCAGCGCCATTGTCGGCCGGCGTATTGCCCTCGCCATAGGGGAAGGTAATTGTGCCTAAGGTACCCTCATAGCTGATACCTTCCAACGTGGCAATGATCACATCTGGGTCGAGCGAACCAGATTCTTCAATAGCCTGAGCGATGATCATGATGGAGTCATACGCTTCCAGGGCATAAGATTCGGCCGCTTCTTTGCCGGTGCGTTCCGTGTATCTGGCCACAAAAGAAGTGGCTACGTCATTGTACAACTCGGTGGGCAAACCAACGCGCCGAATGAAGCAATAGTTGCCATCCGGTACATTTTGCCAGAAGGCGGTACTTTCCAGAGAAACCTGGTTACAGAGCATGGGCAGGTCTCCCGGCCCAATGCCGGCGTCAGCCGCTTGCTGTTGGAAGTTGTAGGCCGCTTCACCTGTGGTCAGCACCATAATCATGTTTGGGCTTTCCGCTTTCACACGCTCGACGATACCGGCAAAGTCCTGTGTGCCAATGTCTACGCCAAAGGTAACGGCTTCGATGCCCAATTCAGACAGTCCGTTGGTGGTGGCTTCCGCCGCCGGGATGCCGTAATCGGTGTTTTCAGTGACGATGGCTACTTTGCTGATGCCGGGCAGGCTGGTGACAAATTTCACGTCAACGGCCGATACCTCAGAATTGAGCGGCGCAATACGGAAAATCTCACGCTGCATGTCGCCGGTAATAGCGTCATTCCACGTTTCGGCGAAGACAGTTGGCGTACCATTGTCATGGGCCACTTCTTTGGCCGCGCGACCCACAGAACTGTGATAGCCGCCGCCGATGGCTACGACGTTATCCTGGTTGATCAGTTTTTCCATGACGGCCGTGCCCCGTTCTGGCAGCCCTTCCGTATCTACAATAATCAACTCGACTTCACAGCCCAGGATACCGCCTGCTTCATTCAATTCATCCACAGCGATAATCATGGCATCGCGCATCGCTTCGCCGCCAACGACAGCGCCAGGAGCGGACAATGGGGCCAGACCGCCAAGTTTGATCGGCCCGTCACATTCTAAAGCGGCCATCTCTTCTTCGCCGCCAGTAGGTACTGTTTGGGCGTCGCTGGAGATTTCTACTTCCTCGCCGCCAATAAAGACATTACCTGTCTTATAGCTGTCAGGGAAGACAACGGGAGCGACGGTTGAATCCTGTCCTTCTTCCTGGTACTGCACAATGGTGATGGCCGGATCGGGGAATTGATGCCACCATTTATCTTCAGCGCCATTGTCGGCCGGGGGATTGTTCTCGCCATAAGGGAACGTGATGGTTCCCAGCGTACCCTCATGGGTGATACCTTCCAGGGCGGCAATGATGGCGTCGGCGTCGGTGGAGCCAGCTTCTTCAATAGCCTGGGCGATAATCATGATGGAATCATACGCTTCCAGGGCATAAGATTCGGCCGCTTGTTTGCCAGTGCGGTCTATGTATCGGGCCACAAAAGACTCGGCGACGTCATTGTACAGCTCAGTGGGTAAACCAACGCGCCGTATAAAGCAGTAGTTGCCATCGGGCACATTTTGCCAGAAGGCAGTGCTTTCCAGAGAAACCTGGTTACACAGCATAGGCAAATCCTGCGGGCCAATGCCAGCATCGGCCGCTTGCTGTTGGAAGTTGTAGGCCGCTTCACCTGTGGTCAGCACCATAATCATGTCTGGGCTTTCCGCTTTCACACGCTCGACGATACCGGCAAAGTCCTGTGTGCCAATGTCTACGCCAAAGGTAACGGCTTTGATGCCCAATTCAGACAGTCCGTTGGTGGTGGCTTCCGCCGCCGGGATGCCGTAATCGGTGTTTTCAGTGACGATGGCTACTTTGCTAATGCCGGGCAGGCTGGTGACAAATTTCACGTCAACGGCCGATACCTCAGAATTGAGCGGCGCAATACGGAAAATCTCACGCTGCATGTCGCCGGTAATGGCATCGTTCCAGGTTTCGGCGAACACAGTGGGGGTGCCATTATCATGGGCCACTTCTTTGGCCGCGCGACCCACAGAGCTGTGGTAACCGCCGCCGATAGCCACGACGTTATCCTGGTTGATCAGTTTTTCCATCACGGCCGTGCCCCGTTCTGGCAACCCTTCCGTATCTACAATCACCAATTCCACCGGACGGCCCAAAATACCGCCAGCTTCATTCAATTCATCCACAGCGATTATCATGGCGTCGCGCATCGCTTCGCCGCCAACCACTGCACCGGGTGCAGACAATGGGGCCAGACCACCAAGTACAATCGGGTCGCCTGATGCCTCGGCCACAGTTTCTTCTTCGGCCGCTTCTTCTTCGGCAGGTTCTTGTTCTTCTTCGGCCGCTTCCTCTTCCGCAGCTTCTTCTTCGGCGTCTGCATCTGAACCGGTATCTGAGTCTGTTTCTGTGGCGCTGCTATCTTCGCCAACAACCTCTTCCGACGCACTGCCACCACAGGCAGCCAGAGC
Organism: Chloroflexota bacterium; assembly: GCA_024223125.1. Next base: position 31,737 of record JAAEOP010000595.1, on the reverse strand, counting down.
CAGCAGCAAAATCAAGAGCAGGCTCAACAGTTTTATAGATTTCACAGGTTTCATGTTTTTCTTCTCCTTAACTATTGTGACTAAACTTTTAACAAACAAACAATTTAACTCCTTAAGATTTTGAGGCGTTTAGCATAAAACGTAACGAGTAAAACATAATGACTCTCCTGTTACGTTTCACTATCCGTCAACCCCTTGAACTCCTGAAGAGTTAACAATTTTTTCTGAATCCATCACCTCCTTTTAGACTAACATTCGTTCCATAATTTGTTGCGACGAGTCCACCGACGACCGTAACTTATCCGGTGGCAGATGAACAAGCGGTGTATCTACCATATTCTCAATTTCTGGCAGGGTTTCCCGGTTGGGGTTGACATCGGGAATTTGTTTTCGCCATAATATTTAAGTTTTTGACCTTCATCGGCCGTCGCTGAAAACTGCCCCTTTGTTGTACCATAAACGCCATTATTATCAATAATGTATATCAAGGGCACGTTTCGGTGCACAATATGACGGAAATGTCCATACCCAATACAGCCGTATCCCTATCCTCGCTAAGTCCAATCGCCTTCATCTTATTATTGGCTAATACAGTGCCTGTGGCTATGGTCGGCATACGGCCGTGTGCCGTATGAAAGCCATCCGATTGGCTCATAAAATAGAATAGGTCGTATTCTTGCTCGAACAGCCAATCTCGGCAATTTTGATGACTTCATGCGGCTTTAAATCCACCTCATACGCCGCCGTCACAATCTGCGCCGTCACCGCATCATGCTCACAACCGGCTGGGACACATACTAGTACACACTGGCGGAAATCCTTATGTGATATTTAGGCTGTAAGGGGACGCCCTTTGTACGTCCACTTGAATGGTTTTGCCAATGTCGAGTACGTTACCCATGCTAACGGTAATAATCTTTGCCGATATACAACGCCGACCATGATTGTCATACAACCACGAGCAACAGTACTTCCATCTATAGCGATATACAGTGTATGTAATGCCAACCGTTGCAATATCATTTCTGCAAATGGCAGGTACATCACCTTTTCGTCTATTTTGTCATTCTTGATAAAACGTCGCATTCGCATTTCAATGACAAGATTACAACGTAAGTTTGCTTGGTGGTGGGCATCAACTTCTTGAACGTTTTTAATACTTGGCTGTATACTCTTCTGTTATCAGACATTGGGTACTCCTGTTTTCTTTATTGAAAACTAAAGAGAGGCTGTCTATGGGCTTTGTACAAAAATGCAAGCAACTATTTTCAGTTTCCTCTCGGTTTTCAGTCTATGATTGTTCACCAGAGACTGTACCTAATGTCTGAGCTTTTGTCCGTCAGTCTTGTGTTAGATTTGTACCTCTAATGCGTTTTGTCTGCTTGCCCTGGAAATGGCTTTGCAACACGGCCGTCCCGACATCTTCAACAGCGACCAGGGTTCACAGTTTACGTCCCATGGCTTTACCGCTCGTTTGTTGGCCGACAGTATCCGTATTAGTATGGACGGCCGAGGACGCGCTTTCGATAATATCTTCATCGAACGGCTTTGGCGCAGCGTCAAATATGAGGATATTTATCTCCAGAATTACGAGACCGTTCCCCTGTTAGAAACGGGATTTGTCTTTTCATGGGAAGGGAACACACCCACTATACATTATGTTTACTTAACCCACCTTATTTTTCCCATTTCGTGGTCTTGACAATGGGGGTAACTTTACTGCCTCGCTTTGGTTAACTGCCGTAAAGTGTAACAAAAATCCCAAATACCGACTAAATTATATGTCTGTTGGCGGCATTTGTCATTCGTTTACGGCCGAGGGTAAAAAAGATACGAGAGGTAAGGTAAGTCCTACTCTAGCTGGAACGGCCGTTATCGGCCGTCGGACAATACCGCTTTTTTGTGGGGACTTTATAGAAAACGCGAATGGCTACCGGCAAAAGGGTTCACAATTGTCAGGCTGCGGATAACACGGCCGTCTAGCCTATCTTCACTGAGTAACATTGTACAGCCAAATTCGAGGTTAGGGTGTTTGCGAAACTGTCAGCGTGTAAACGGCCGCTTCGTCAAAAAACTCCTCAACCAAAATCCCCCAACGGCCGTCTTCCGTAATCATGAACAACTCACTGGTTTCTGGCTGGCCCATATCGGCGGCATCTATCGTTAGGGCTGGGTTTCCGGCCGGATCAACCAACACAAAACGTAAGTCAGCCTGGGTCGTGGTTGGCTCCAGCCGGATATTGATACTTTCTCCCTCACGGGCAGCAAAATACCAGATGACTGTTTGCTCCGGAGCTAAATCAGCCTGGACTGGCAGGCCATAGGTCAGATCGCCGGCATCGTCGGGCGGCACGGCCGTCATCGCCACTAGATTGATCTCATAACTTCCCGCTTCCCCGAAGAAGTCTCGCACCAAAATGAGATATTGGCCGTCCTGCGGCAATGTATAAGCCAGGTATTCAGGTTGGCCGGCCAACAGTTTATCCACGGCTGTTAGCCGGTTCACATTCGGGTCTAACAGCCACACATCCAGGTCTAACTGTTCATCTATAGGGGTCACTTCGGCCATGATTCGGTCTCCGGCACGGCCGACAAAGAACCAGGCATGGGCTTCATTTGGCTGCAACATTTCTTGTCTGGTCTCATTGTAAGCCAGGTCGCCGGCGTCGTAAAAGTTAAGCGTCTCTTCGCCGCCTTGATCCAGAGCCAGAGTGTAGCTGCCACTGTTCCCGGAAAAACTATGCACGAGAATGGTGTATTCGCCGGTCAAAGGCAGTTCTAATCCAGACACGACTTCCGCATCGCCGCTAAATCCTTCGTCCAGGCTGATAAGGGCACGGCCGTCAGGCGCATACACATCTAAAATTGCATCCAGCGTATCCCCCGGTGTCAATACAAGGCTGATAAGGGCGCCCGCGTCAGCGTTAAAGCGCCACAACTGCTGCCCCTCATCGGGCAAGTCACTTTGAATCGTTTGCCCAATTTGCATCTGACCGCCGCCGCCAAACAGGGGCGTTTCGGTCAGGATGAGGCTTAAGGTGTAGCTGCCCGCTTCATTAAAAAACTCATCAATTTCGATGATGTATAAACCAGATTCAAGCAGGAGTTTGTCTGCGGCCGTTTCCACATCTCCCGCGTATCCATTGTCCACCTGGGACACTGTTTGTCCAGAGGGGCTGATGAGCGTCATCGTCAAATCCAGGCTGGCCGTGCCTGGACTTAACGTCAAAGTAGCATAACGCTGCTCTTCAATATTAAATGTCCATACGTCCTTCGCGCTGCCAGTCAAATTGCCAGACACATAATCTGTTGCTGCCAATTCTCCAATCACATTAGCCGCTCCCTCCCCCAGCGCATATTCGGCATAAATATTGTGGATAACAACCGTTTTAGCCATATCTGTAAAAATATTCTTGACCTGCGTCCAATATGCTTCCGGGGCGCTTAACAAGAAGATGGCTTGGGTATCCTGATTGACAGCGCCAGCTAATGTAGAGGTAAAAAACAAAATGCGCGTTCGTAGGGATGAGGCATTTCCATCCGAAAAAATGAGCGGGTCGCCGACAACATCCACATAAGCCCCCGTTACCCTCCCCCCAGATGTTGTAAAGGCGGAAATAGGGGTGGGTTCATCTAATAGGGTAAGCTGCTTATCCATTTGATTGATGATTTGGGTCAGGTTTGCCTGGGGAGAATTGGGCATTAGATCGCGGTGAGAAATGAGACCGGCTACGTAAGCGCCGTCTCCTATCGCTTTGCCGCTGAGTAAGCTGCTGCCGGTGTGTTCAGAGTCAGCCAGCAGTAGCACAATGAGTCCTAATTCGTTAGCGGCCGTCGGGGTGTCAATTTGGCTCGATAGATTGACCCAATTGGGCGGAGCCATGATCTGCAAGCCACTCATTTCGCTGCCCACTTGCTGCCAGTTTGTTAAAAAGGCAGTTGTCGGTTCAGCGGTGGGAATGGGAGGTGGGGAATGGGTAGGCAGCAGCTTTGTGGGCGATTCAAGGGTAGTAGATTGCTCGGTGGGGTCGAATGGCAGCTCTGTTTTATCGGGTTCGTCGGTCAGTGAGATTTCCCGCTCTTCTTCAACGGCCGGTTTGCTGCAAGCGACAACGGCCGTGACCAGGACGCCAAATAAAAGACGTGACCAGCCACTCTTTGTCATGGGGATTCCTCCTGGGTAAGGACAGCCTGTCGCTTGTAGTCTATGATCGTGTACGGAAATCTACGGATCGCTGGATTCGGGAACTCGCCAATCGTTGCCAATTATCACCAGCACGTCAAAGTCGCCTTCAGGATTTGTACCGTCGCTGACATTGAGCGGGGGAATGTGCATCAACTGTGTCAGATAGCGGGCGGTATTGGGAAAAGAGCCATACGTTACAATTTGTGACGTGAGATAGGTTGAAGAATCGGCATTGCCTACCGCAGTAACATTCAGGTCAAATTGTTGTAAATATTCCTGGGTAGCTGCGGCCAGACCAAATTCGGCCGTGCCATTATAAACAGCCACACGCGCCTCTTCGTCGGCCATTAATGCCGGCAAGTTTTCAATCACCGGCGTGGGTATCATCGGCGGCGTAAAAACCCGGTCCCGTAGATCACGAATATTTTCCCGGATGGGCACTAATACCTGACGGCCGTCGGGGGTTACTTCGTTATATACATAGTTATAATCAATAACAGAGGTATAAATGCTGTCTCTGGGAATATCCTGAATCAATAACCCCAATTGCAGAGCCTCTTCCAAAGACATGTTGGTGCGTACATTGTCCTGAAACGTTTGCCATAACAAGGGCGCCTGGGCAATAAGCTGCGGCAAATTGTCTAGCTGCGAGACCTTATCGCGCACAGCCATAATAACTGCTTGTTGGCGGCCGGCCCGGTCTACATCCCCCCCCAATGTAGCTCTGGTGCGAGCGTATTTTAACGCTTGATCTCCATCCAAATGATGGGCGCCAGCTTCAATCGTAAAGGGATCATAACCATAACAGCGGTCAGGATACGCTTGATCGTCAATCGCTTCCGGCACATCAATGTCAATGCCGCCTATCTGGTTAACCATCTCCACAAAAGCGTCAAAATTAATCGTAACAAAATAATCTATAGGAATGCCCATCAACGATTCAACTGTTTCCACAGCCAGAGCCGGCCCGCCGCCAGGATATTCATAGACTTCTCCCAAATAATTGGCCTGGTTGATACGATCAGTGCCAAAACCGGGAATGTTGACCCACAGGTCACGGGGAATGGAAAGGATAGCGGCCGATAAGCCGACTGGGTCTAAGGTCATGATCATCATTGTGTCGGTATGGTTGGGGCCAATTTCATCACACCGTTGGTCAATGCCCAGCATGAGAATGGAGACCCGTTCACTACCTGACCAGGACTGTAAGGCGGCCACGGAACCTGTATCGTCATCCGGTTGGGTAATAGAAGTTTCAGGGGCGGTTACAGGGTTGTCTGTTTGTACGGGGGCGGTTTCGGCCGTATTGCTATTGGAGAAATCAGGATTGATCACCTCAAAGGCGGAAACAGTTCCCTGGATTGTACGGAAAAGCCAGAGGGATAATCCTATTAAAATGATGGCCGCCAATCCGGCAAATATTACCCAAAGCCATAATGGCAGTCGTAAACGGGCAGGCGGGCGACGACGTGTAGAGTTCGACTTCATAAAATCAATCTCAAATTATCTGGGTTGAAATTGCGGAGGGCATTATAATCTATAACCGTAACTTCTCAAATTTTCGGGGCAAAAAAAGTTGTCACCTTTCGAGATTTAGGTTGATTGGCAAACGAATGTGTAAAAGTTGGCAACTTTACAATGGAGGAAGGTATGTCCCAATTTAAACCGACGAAGCGATTTTCAAAACGTGTGAATGATTATGTTAAATATCGACCGTCTTATCCAACGGCCGTCCTTCACTGTCTGCGTGATGAATGTGGCTTAACAGAAACGGCCGTTATTGCCGATATTGGTTATGGCACAGGGTTATTGGCGCAGCTATTTTTGGATAATGGCAATCCCCTGTACGGTGTGGAACCCAACGCCAATATGCGAGCGGCGGGGGAGATATATCTGGCCGAATATGCCAATTTTACAAGTGTAGCGGGCACGGCCGAGGCCACCACTTTGGCAGACAACAGTGTAGATTTTGTAACAGCCGGACAAGCAGCCCATTGGTTTGATGGCCCACAAGCCAAAGTTGAATTCAACCGGATTCTGCGGCCGGGCGGGGTTATTGTTTTTGTTTGGAACACACGGGAAATTGCTGCCACACCTTTTATGGAAGCGTATGAAACTGTGGTAACCCGTTGGCAAACACCCGAAGACCCTGTACGGTCCCAAAAAGGGGGGCATGATCGCGCCCCAGACATCATTCTCGGCGAACGGCCGCAAAAGCGAACCTTTGCCAATGAGCAAGTCTATGATTTTGAGACCTTAAAAGGGCGCACATTGTCATCCTCTGTAACACCCTTGCCCGGCCACGCCAATTATGAACCTTTGTTGGCTGAGCTACGCCAGGTGTTTGACAGGTATCAGATGGACGGTCGTGTGACTTTCCCCTATGTAACCCAGTTGTTCTTTAGGAGATATTATGGATGAATTTATACATTTGACCGGGCATTGGTTTATGTCCCTTTTACGCCGCTTGCCAATGCCACCGGCCAACCAGCGATGTCTGTGCCCCTGTATTGGAATGAGGTTGGGCTGCCGGGTCTACGAACGACTTGTCAGGCAATTACAGGCGTTGTGTCCCTATTTTCTTGGCCGCACTTTCAATTGTGCCAGAGCCAATATGGTATCCTTGTTTCCGATAGGTGGGATAATCCATGCGACAGAGAGTCTTTCACATTATTCACCCATGCTTGTTGTTGTTTCTTATCCCGAAAAGCCGCTTTTGCGATAGGCATCAGGTATTCAGTAGCGTGAAACCAATCAATAATTTGTACTGCTTGGGGGAAGTTTTTATCTACCAGGTTCCAAATCCATTCTGCACCATCGTCCAAGATGATTCACTCCTGCGCCAAATTCGCATTCCGATGTACGCCAGTACCCCACAGAAGGGAACTGAATTCTTTCGATTCACAAATATCCGCATAAGTGGAAAAGAAGAAGCAACTATATTTATCCCTGCTATGGTGTTGGCAGAAATTTTATATCTTTCGCAAAAAGGCAGAATGCAAGCATCCCTCAGTGCAGTTTCTCAACTGCTTCAAAAATATCCGAATTTCAAAAAGTATTCATTGACTTTCGATGTCATTCGTGCCGCCGAAAAAATAACCGATATTCCTGAACTACATGACCGCTTGATTGCCGCAACTGCCAATTTGCTTGGATGCCCTCTGATAACACCAGAGTTCCTTGAATTTCATAGAGCCTTTCCAGGTAGTGGCATGGTAACTCTTGGTGTTGTGGTTGACATTAGAAAACAAAGGTAAAAAGGGGGCTTTTATTATTGTTGCCTTTGAACTGGGTGTTGATTTGGGATTTCATTATGGTTAGTATGAAAATTGCCTGTTGTGTTCTGATGCCGATCAGATTTGTGTTGGGGGTTGGGCTAACTGCGTTAAGACCCAATTTGTGACAAAGGTGATGATGTCGTCTGTAAAGGGGAACACGGCCGTCTCCCCTTCCACCAACAACCCTTCTGCCCGCTCTTTTTGGGCTGGGCTGCTGTCTGGGAAGCGGTGTGCAAATTGGGCACAAGTATGACTTTGGGCTATTTGACCGGCCGCTTGCCACATCACGGCCGTTCCTAAAACCCCTTCAACCAGCGTAGGAATGGATTCAAGTGTCAGTGCGATTTGCATCCCTTCCTGCAAAAAGTCTTGAGCAGCAATGGGGTTATTTTGGATGATGGCCGTTTCCCCCAACCGTATCAAATTCAAACTCATCCCCAACCGATTGCCGATTTTGCGGGAAATAGCCAGACTATCTGTGTAATGCGTTTCGGCCGCATTCATCTGACCGCGAACCAGGGCAACATTTCCTAGATTTTGCAGCCCAAAGGCCACCCCTCGCTGGTCGCCAATTGCTTCACTGATACTCATGCTTTCCTGGAGCAGTCGGCCCGCTTCCTCATAATCCGCCTGCGCTTCAGCCACCTGCCCTAGATTGGTAAGCGAATAAGTCATACCTCGCCGGTCGCCGATTTTGCGTTTGAGGTACAGCGCTTCCTGGCAATATTGGTAAGCGGCCGTGTACTCTCCCACGGCAAACATAAGTTGGCCCAGAATGTTCAGACTTAAACTGGCCTGATATTGATCGCCGTTGCTTTGGGCCAATTGGCGCGCTTCTGTCAGATAGATGTAGGCTTCATCATACCGTCCCTGGTGGTGCATGACAGCGCCTAGATAGTTAAGGGTAAAGATGAGTTGGCTCGTGATGCCATGCTGCCGGAAAAATTGCATACTCTCATTGAGCAGCCAGATGCTTTCTTGTTGCTGTCCCAAATGAAAGAGAAACCAGCCTTGTCGCGCCCGAATTTTGGCCTGGATGACGGCCGTCTCTTCCCCATTTTCCCCAACATCAACAAAACAAGAAGCAGCCTCCCGTAAAGCGCGTTCCCCTTCTTGAAACCAACTACGGGTATCAAAAAAATGAAACAACCCATCCAGAGCGATAGCCAGGTTGGTTGTTTTGCATTGAGCTATAGACCAGCGCCAGGCCAGCCGGATGTTTTTGATGTCAGCTTCCAATAAAGCCAGGGTTGTTTGCTGCCGGTCACTTAAAATGTGGACATTACTATCTTGCAATAAACGGCAGTAGACGGCCGCGTGGCGCGTACACACGGCCGTGTGCCAATCAGCGACCTCGGCACATTTTTGGACTGCAAACTGGCGCAGCAGTTCGTGCATTTCATACCGGTCCCGTTCCCGATCATAAGTGAGCAGGGATTTGTGTAGTAAACTTGCTAGTTGGCGGGGAGGGATGGACTGATTGTTGGCGGCAATGATATGCGCAGCCGGCCGGGTAAAGCCACCGCGACAGATTGATAAGGCCGCCAAAATCGTTTGCTCCTCCAACGACAATCGCTGCCAGGCGTATTCTAAAATCTGGCTCATACTGCGATGGCGATCGGCTACATTGTGTAAATTGGTGTCTAGCAAATTCAGATCGTGGCGCAGTTCGGCCAGAATGTTGGCCAGAGAGAGGGTGTCTACCCAGGAGGCGGCCAGCTCAATCGCCAGAGGACTGCCGCCTAAAAAATGGCACAATTTGATCAGAGACGCTTGATCTTCTTCGGCCAGCGTAAAATCGTGATAGGCACGACGGGCGGCTCGTATGAAAAGTTGGACCGCTTCTGATTGCACGGCCGTATCCCCCTCATCCAAAGTGGGTAGCGCCAGACCGGGCAAATTGAAGATGCGCTCCTCATACAAATTCAACCGTTCCCGCGAGGTTACGATTAATTGCACATCGGGAGCAGAACGCAAAATATCGGCCACCAGTACGTAACCACCAGGTAAATCTTCAAAATTGTCCAGCAGCAAGACCAGCTTTTTGGGGCGCAGATAATCCAGTAATTGTTGTTTGGCGGAGCGGGTGTGACGGCCGTCTCTGGTCTCTAACGACAATTTCAGCGCCCGAATGATGGCCAGACTAATCTGGTCGGCCAGGGAAAGTTCGGAGGAGAGGTTCAGGTTAGCCAGGGAAACGAAATAGATTCCATCGAAAAAGTGTTGGCCGATCTGCTGGGGGTCTGTCAGAAACTGGTTTGCGTAGGCCAGCATGAAGCGGGTTTTGCCAATACCGCCCGGCCCGATAATGGTCAATAAGCGGGATTGGGTGGTTGTGACAAAATTATCTAGCCCTGCCAATTCACGACTGCGACCGATGAAGGTTGTGGACGGCGGTGGCAGGTTGTGGGGTATGGTTGGCGGTGGTGATGCGGCCGTGTGCCTGACGATGGCATTCTCTGCTTTGATGGCTTCATACAGGGCAGTGGTTTCGGCGCCGGGAGCGACGTCTAACTCAACAGCCAGAATGTGGCGGCATTGTTCAAACTGTGCCAGCGCGGCCGATATTTGTCCGTCGGCCACTAGCAGAACCATCAACTGACGATGTGCTTCTTCCCGCCACGGTTCAATTTCCAGAAGACGGCGCACGGCCGCCAGCCCCGGTTTGGTAGATTGTTGCTCACTGTAATTGAGGGCTAGTTGATGCAGCCCTTGAATGGCGGCTAATCGCAGTCGTTCCCGCTCGGCCAGCATCCACTCTTCAAATGGAGCGGCACCGTCTAAAAAGAAGCCGGAGAGGAAGTCGTCATGGTACAGGTTCACGGCCGTTTGCAATGCGTCTACATCCCCATCCAACCCCGCTCTAATACCGATCTGAAACTGCTGGGCGTCTATCTCTATTGTTTCGGTTTGGGTCAGGGCAACGGTAGAGCGGGTGGCTTCAATGTAGGCTGGCAGCGCTTTACGCAGGCGGCGGATGGCCTGCCGCAGATTGACCCGCGCTTCTTTGTCTGTTTTGTTTGGCCATAACAGCCCGGCAATGGTTAAGCGGGATTGGGGATGACGGCCGTGCATGGCCAGATAGAAAAGCAAAGCCTGACTCTTCGCCGAAGACAAGCTGCGAAGTGTTGATCCATCTACCAAAATTTGGGGCGTTCCTAATAATCGCAAAGACAACATAACACTTTTCACGATAACTATACAGACAGGTGTTTCTCGACTGTCATACCCGCGAAGACAGGTATCCTGGTGTGTGGATTCCCACCTTCGTAGAGCCTGCCCTCACGAAGGTGGGGGAATGACCTGTATAAGTCACTTTTTGCGAAAATTATACTCTACCATTGAATTGCTTTCACGTTTCGATCACGTTTCTATTACCCTAAATGATTACAGTTAGCTTGTGTTGGGGAATAATGGAGAAGAGGTTGGAGATCAATTCAATCACCAATCTCTAATCTCCAAAATTGGTGACGGATATGGCTGCACAACCTCTCTATTATACTTATATGCTGCGTTTTTGGTCTGAGAATGCTGCCAACGGCCGTACCACCTGGCGCTATTCTCTGCTAGACCCACAATCTGGTGAACGGCTTGGTTTTCATTCTTTGGCAGCCCTGGTCGAATATCTGGCGGCCGTCACTACCGAAATCGGAAAAGAAAGGAACGAATCCGAAGATTGAGGTATCGGTGGAGATTGATGGTTTTCAGTCGTCAGTTTTCAATTACGCTTACAAAACAAGCGCTGAACACTGAACACTGAACACTGAACACTCTTAAGTAAACATGTAGTAGAACATTGAACATTGAACACTGAACACTCTTAAGTAAACATGTAGTATTGGTAGTGATATTGTATAAGGAGAAAATCATGTCCCCGCTCTCTCGCCGCTTGAGGCTTATTTGTTTTTTTCTGATTTTAGGAATTGCCGTATTTATTGCTCCTCGATCTAGGCCAGTTTTTGCCAACGCTTTTGTAGTAGACAGTGTAAGCGATGCTGTAGACGCTGCGCCGGGGGATGGGATTTGCGCCACGGCCGCCAATGAATGTACGCTGCGAGCGGCCGTTCAAGAGGCCAATGCTTTGTCCGGTACAGATGTGATCAATCTACCGGCGGGCACGTACACCTTAACGCTGACCGGCATCAATGAAGATGGGGGCGCAACCGAAGACCTGGACATTGCCAGTGACATTACATTGACGGGGGCGGGGGCAGCCACAACGATTGTGCAGGCTGGTTCCACGACAGCGGCGGGCATCGGCCGTATTTTTCATCTGCTGCCAGGGAACACGGCCGTTATCGAAAACATCACCATCCGTCACGGCAATACCGGGCTTGGTTGGCCTTATGGGGAAGGCTCGGCACTTTTTAATTCGGGGAATCTGACGCTGCGGAACACAGCCGTGACCGATAATCAATCTTCCGGTTCCGGTGGCGCCATTTACAACTTCAATGGAACCCTCACCATCATTGGCAGTACCCTATCTAACAACCAATCCGGGATTGATTCCGGCGCGTTGCAAAGTGATGGCAATAATCCCCTCTCCAATCCTGTTGTCAATCTTGTTAATACAACTATTTCCAACAACACGGCCGGCGGTAATGCAGGTGGAGCGATGCTGGTTACGTTAAATGGCGGTACAGCTCATACCGTGAATCTGCATAATGTGACGATTGCTAATAATATGGCCGCTGCCGGCGCGGGGGGCATCCATGTTTACGCGGCCGGCTCGACGACCATCAACGCCCACAACAGCATTCTGACCAACAACAGCGGCAGCGAATGTAGCACGACGTTTAGCGGCGGTGGCGGCAACCTGATTGATGACGCCACTTGTGGTAGCAGTCCCATTAACCTGGGTACAGTGACCAGTTTTGACTCTGTTTTGGCTAACAACAGCGGCGCCACCCAAACCCACGCCCTCCTGGCCGGAAGTAATGGGATTGATGCCGGTGTGGGAAATTGTCTGGATCATAATGGCGTGGCTTTGACGGCCGATCAGCGGGGTGTGTTACGGCCGTGGGGTGCAGCTTGCGACATTGGCGCTTACGAAGCAGACACCAATACTATTATTGACTTCAACGGTCTGACGTCAGCTTCCGGTCAGGCTACTGTTGATTTGCTCAACAACAGTTATGGTTCAGAGGGTGTCACCTTCGATTTTGCCATCAATGACATTCATCCGACCTGTCCTGGCTGTGGTTCTTATCCGCGCAATGATGGGGCTATTGTGGACGTAGCTACCTGGCCGGCCGGAACAGATGCCTTATTCAACTTTGATTTTGCCGTAGATTATGTCAGTGTAAATGTAACCAACATTGGTCTCCCGCCAGCTACTTTGATTGGCCGAGACCAACCGGGCGCAGCTTATACAATTGAAACACAAGGAGCGGCCGTTATCGGCCAGGATACAAGAAACAGCAATGGTACTCTGACAATTAGCGGCGCTTGCATTTACTCAGCCCAATTAGAAACCTGGGGCTTTAATTACCATTTTGACGATCTGGAATTCCATCGCATGATTGGACCAGACACAAACAACAATGGCATTGTAGATACCTGTGATGGCAATAATTCGCGCCCATCCAGCCAATTACTGGTTCAAGGCGTACCGGTTCAGGACACGGCCGTGACCAACAACGACACAAACTGGTATCGGTTGGACGTAGCTGACCCTGGCTCCGTCATCAGCGCCACTGTGACTAGCAATGCCGATTATGATTTGTATTTGTTTGCACCTTTCATCAGTGAAGAAAACGGCCAACTGCGAGACCTGGGTAACCTGGTGTCGGTGGCGCAGTTGGATGACATTGCCCAGCTAGATGACATTGCTCAACTGGACGACATTGCTCAACTGGACGACATTGCCCAAATTTATGATTTGGCCCGACTGTACAATTTGGCCCAACTGGATGATATTGCCCAACTAGACGACATTGCTCAACTGGATGACATCGCCCAGCTAGACGACATTGCCCAATTGGATGACATCGCCCAATTAGACGACATCGCTCAACTGGATGATATTGCCCAGTTGGATGACATTGCCCAGCTAGACGACATCAGCTCACAAGGGGGGGCGGAAACATTGGTGAAGATTTCGGCTCATCCGCTGCCGCAGACGGCGGAGAAGATTCGCCACAATGTGCATGAATTGGCCGGACCCTGGTTTCTGGCGGTTGTGCCTCATAATTCCGCGGCCGTTGGCCAATCCTTCACCATCGGCGCTCATGTGGTACCGCCCAATAACCCATTTCCGATTATCAGTACGGCCGTACCCACCTTCACCGTACCGGCCGTTCAAACCAGCGCCCAAACCCTCATCCTCTTCAACCAACTGCGAATGAACCAGATTTACACGGGAACGGATACGGTGGCTTCGGCCGATTTGGTGAATAAGCTCAATTTGTTGGCCGGGGATAGCGGCGTCAACGGCGAGATTATCAATCTGGACAGCTACCCGAAAATTGTGAACGCTTACGCAATTTGGGATGCAGACCCGGCCAACCCGCAGGCGGCCAACTATGTTGCCCGCAGCATCAAATCGCTCGTTTACAGTCTGGTTCCGGCGTATCCCAATCTAAAATATATGGTGATTGTTGGCGGCGATGATGTCATTCCTCATCGGCGGCTGCAAGACACAACGTTGGTCGCCAATGAGCGTAAATATTTGTTTTACGACAATCCGGCGCTATTTTCTTCGGCCCAACTGCGCTACTACTTGAGCGATGATTATTATGCCGGTACGCTGCCATCCAGTGTGGCTGGTCGAGAGATTTACTTGCCGCAGTATGGACTCGGCCGTCTGGTAGAAAGTCCCGGCGAAATCGCCACCATGGTTGATACGTACCGTCACCAGCCTATTTTATCGCCGCAAAACGCGCTGGTGACGGGATATGATTTCCTGGTTGACCAGGCCACAGCGATTAGCGGCACATTGGGCACACAGGGATTAGGGCAGGTTGACACACTCATCAATAACAGTTGGACGGCTGATCAATTCCGCAACACAGCTTTTAGCGCCCAAACGTATGATTTGATGTCGTTGAATTCTCACTTTGACCATTTCCGCTTCTTCCCCAACAATCCCGATGATGTGCTGGCGACGGAGTTTGATAGCTCGCCAAATTTCAGCGGCCGGTTGATCTTTTCTGTGGGCTGCCATGCGGGTTTGAATGTGGCCGACGGCCGTACCATCTTCACTTTCACCGACTCCGATTATGCCCAGACATTTGCCCGGCAGGGAACTACCTTCCTGGGCAACACCGGTTTTGGGTATGGGGATGGGGATCTGTTGGCTTACTCGGAACGGCTGATATTGAACTTTACGGAAGAGCTGGGTTACAACCCGGCGCCGGGTAATATAAACAGTTTGCCTACTGTGGGCACGGCCGTCCTGCGTGCCAAACAACGTTACTTTAACAGCCTGGGAGCGGGCGGTCTGACCAATTATGATGAAAAGGTGCTGGGCGAGTTGGTGCTGTATGGTTTGCCGATGTTGCAAGTGGAGATGCCGGTACAAACGGCCGTTGTTCCCGGTGGCGACAGCGTTTTCAACAGCGGCGCTCCACCTCTTTCCACTGGCCCATCTGGCGTTAATGCCTGGCAGATGCCCTTGAATTTCAGCTACGACGCCCATTTTGTAAACAATGGTACGCGCAGCGGCACATACCATACCATCCAGGGAGAAAATGGTTTGCTGAGTACAGGCGGCCGTCCGGTGCTGCCCCAAACCACCCGCAACTTTGGCTCACCTACAGAAACAGTACACGGCGTCCTGATGCTGGGGGGAACGTTCAGCGACACGAGCGGCTTTGACCCCGTTATCACCAATATCATTACCCAGGAGGTGAAGGTTGGCGGCGAGGGGTTCTACCCCATGCAGCAGTTGTACCCCAGTACGTCGGCCAGCATGAACCGCTTTCTGACGGTGGGTGGCGATTTGCAGCAGCGGTTGGTTGTTGTGCCCGCCCAATTCCAGGCCACCAGCGTGGCCACGCCCACCATCGGCATCATGCGTCTGTACAGCGACCTGGATTTGCTGGTGTACACGGCAACCTTCTCAGAAACGGACTTCTTGCCGCCCCATATCTGGGCGCTGGATGTTACTCCTTCGCCGACGACGGTGCAGTTTGATGTGGAATTGGATGACAGCGGCGATGGCAGCAGTGCAGGCGGAATTCATCGGGTCGTGGTGTTGTATCGGGACACGGCCGTAAATACCTGGTCAGCCCTTGATCTCACCTACAATCCAGCCACTGGCAAAGCGACGGGCAGCATTCCGGCCGTCGCCGGTACATTGGAATATTTTATACAGGCGGTAGATGATGCCGGTAATGTTACGTTGGGGCTGGATCAGGGTGTACCCTTCCTTGTTCTTTCGGCCGTGGCCCATAGCGATGGCGACGGTGTAATAGACAGCCTGGATAACTGCCGCCTGGTACACAATCCGGCGCAGACTGACTTTGACGGTGATGGCCTGGGCGATGCTTGTGACCTGAACGCCGACAACGATTCGGTAGCCGATATATTTGATACCTTCCCCCAAGACAACAGTGAATGGGTGGATACAGATAATGATGGCATAGGCAACAACAGCGACACTGATAATGATAATGATGGTGTATTAGATAGCAGCGATAATTGTACGCTGGTAGCCAACCCAACCCAGGCAGACTTTGACGGCGATAGTTTAGGCGATGCCTGTGACAGCGACGACGACGATGACGGCGTACCGGACAATGCAGATGCTTTCCCCTTAGACCCCACCCGCTGGTCAGACTTTGACGCTGACGGCGTAGATGATCAGGTGGACAATTGTCCTCTCGTGCCCAATCTGGGCCAGGAGGATGCGGACAATGACGGTATTGGGGATGCGTGTGAGGTCAACCATCCGCCGCAGATTGGTCCCATTGTGCCTCCGACAAATCCAGTGCAAGTGGGAATAATGATTACGGCAACGGCCGTATACACAGATGTTGATCCCGGTGACACACTCACCATTGAATGGCGTTGGGGAGATGGACAAAATACCACCCAGGTTTTACCCGACACAATGGGCACAGCCAGCGCCAGCCACACGTACACATCTCCCGGCCGTTACGTTGTTAGCATCTTGTTAACGGACAGCGCCGGCGCGGCCGTAGAGACAGTCTACGAACATATTGTGGTTTATGACCCGCATGGTAGCTTTGTGACCGGCGGTGGTTGGATTGAAACGTTGGCCGGTTGGTGCAGTTACACTCCTGAATGCACCGATGCAGAAGAAATAGCAACATTTCGTTTTGTCTCCCGCTACCGGCGTGGTAGTGATGTTCCTAGTGGGCATACTTTTTTCCGTGTACAAGGCGGCGATTTCCGGTTCCGCTCGACGAATTATGATTGGCTGCTACTCATGCCAGATTCTGACACGGCCATTTATCGTGGCGAGGGCACGGTGAACTGGAGTAATGCCCCCAATAGCGAGCGGTATCAGTTTATGGTGTATGTGACGGATAACGACCGTCACAATGACACTTTTCGCATTAAAATTTGGTGGAATGATAACGGAACGGAAAATGTGGTGTATGATACGGGCATAGAACGGCCGTTAGGTTACGGCCAGATTCGAATGCGTTAAAAAGGAAGATATTGGAGATTTTTTCAATCTCTAATCCCTAATTTTCATTCAAGCAAACACTTTCCAAATCCCCTTAAAAAACTATGGAAACATTAGCCACATATATACCCATTGACCGGCGGCAGGCGTTGGCTGCAGGGTGCAGTCTGGTGGAACGAATGGACGGCGCGGCCGTGTTTGCCGACATATCCGGTTTCACGGCTCTGACAGAGATGTTGGTCCAGAGATTGGGTAATAAACGCGGGGCGGAAGAGCTGACCCAATATTTGAACCAGGTTTATGAAGCTCTGATTGGTGATCTGCATCGTTATGGCGGCAGTGTGATTACTTTTAGCGGTGATGCGGTGACGTGCTGGTTGGATGGGGACGACGGCCGTCGCGCAGTGGCCGTTGCCCTGGCCATGCAGCAAACGATGACCCAATTCGCTGACCTGGAAGTTGTGCCTGGAGAACAGGCCTCTTTGCAATTGAAAACGGCCGTTGTGGCCGGACCTGCACGTCGTTTTCCCGTCGGTGATTCCCAATATATGGTCATGGATGTGATGACCGGAAACACTTTAGAACGGCTGGCGGCAGCCGAACATCTAGCCGGAAAAGGGGATGTTATTTTGGATGAGGCTACGGCCGTTGCCCTGGCTGACCTGATTCAAGTTACAGAATGGCGGGAGGATGACAACGACTGTTTTGCCGTCATTACAAGTCTGAACGAAACCATTCCCGAAACGCCCTGGTCTTCACAGGCAGTGGGGACGCTTGGCCGGGAACGGGCGCGGGACTGGCTGCTTCCGGCCGTGTATCAGCGTTTGGAAGGAGCGCAGCAAGCATTTCTGGCTGAACTGCGCCCGGCGACCACACTTTTTTTGCGCTTTGGCGGCATTGATTATGACTATGACCCGGATGCGCCGCGCAAATTAGACAGCTTTATTCGGCAGGTGGAACATATCTTGCAAAAGGTGGATGGCAGCCTGTTGCAATTAACAATTGGGGATAAAGGAGCTTATTTGTATGCTGTCTTTGGCGCTCCCTTTGCCCATGAAGATGATGTGGCGCGGGCGGCAGCGGCGGCATTGGAATTGCAAACATGTCCCCAACAGTTTCCGTTTTTGGAACCGATACAAATTGGCATTACACACGGCCGTGTTTATGTAGGCGCTTATGGGAGCAGCACCCGACGCACGTTTGGCGTGTTAGGGGATACGGTAAATCTGGCCGCTCGACTGATGCAGGCGGCTGTTCCGGGGCAAATCCTGGCTAATGAAGATGTTTACAGTCGCGCCCAAAACAATTTTACCTGGGAAACATTGGCCGCCATTCGGGTCAAAGGTAAAAGCGAGCCGGTGACACTTTTTCATCTGACCGGTTTCAAAACGGAGACGGCCGTGCGTACATTTGTGGCCCAATTTCCCCAGCCATTGGTTGGACGGCAAACGGCCGTGACTCAATTGACGAAAAATCTGACCCAACTCACTGCTGGAAAAGGTCAAATTGTACGACTGGTCGGTGAAGCGGGAATGGGCAAAAGTCATGTGGCGGCCCATTTTAGCCAGCTGGCCCAGGCTGAAGGAGTGCATCTTGTTTTGGGAGCGTGCCAAAGCCTGAGCCAAAATACACTTTACTATCCGTGGCGGCATATCTTCAATTCGTTGCTGGGTTTGCAAGGGTTAATTGAAACGGAAGCGGTGGCCCAGCTGACGAGTTTTCTGAAAAGTGAACATCCTGATTGGGTGTTGCGTCTACCGCTGTTGGGAGATTTGTTGGAGCTGCCGATTCCAGATAACCCGACAACGGCCGCTTTAGAAAGTAATATTCGGCAGCAGTCGCTCTTTTCGCTGTTGCTGGAAATGGTACGGGTGTGGGCAGAGGTACGGCCGCTGCTCATTATCCTGGAAAACGGTCATTGGTTGGATGAGGCTTCTCTGGCGTTTATAAAAGCGTTGGGGCAGCAAGGCATTGGGTCTGCTCCTGTCTTGCTCTTACTGATTCATCGCCCGGAATTGTTGGGCAGCAAGCCGCTGCTGCCGGAATTGGCCGAATTGTCCGTGTATTCTGAATTGCAATTGACAGAGATGCCGGACGATGAAATTGGTCAATTGGCGCTACAGCAGTTAGACGGCCGTGCGGCGTCACTGTTGTTGGGGGTGGTACAACATTTGGCGCGGGGCAATCCCTTCTTTGTCAACGAATTGGTGATGGCCATGCGCGAGGTTGGGCAAATCAGACGCCAAAATGATGGTAGCTGGCAGGTCTCTGATGATTTATTAGCTGTATTGCAGCGAGCTAATTTTGTGACCCAAACCGGCGGCCGTTGGCAGCTTAATTCAGAAGCCGACCTCTCTTCTGTGAAATTGGGTCTACCTGATTCGATTCATGGCCTGGTTTTATCCCGTTTAGATCGGTTGCCGGAAACCCATAAGTTGACGCTCAAAGTCAGCAGCGTGGTCGGTTATTACATTGATCTGGTTTTGGTTACAGAGGTGCATCCTGAGGATAAAAAGCTGGCAGATGTGCGACTGGAAGCAGAAGAGTTGGAAGCGGAACAAGTGGTGCTAGAAGAGATGTCGGAGCAGGAGATTTATGTGTTTCGGCATCATACCATCCAGGAAGTGGCTTATGATACGCTGCTGTTCACGCAGCGGCGGCAGCTTCACCGGGCGGTAGCTGAAACGTTGGCGGAGCAGCAGCCAGACGCGGTGACGCAGATTGCCCATCATGCGTTTTTGGGTGAATTGTGGCCGTTGTCTTTGCAATATAATTTGCGGGCCGGGGAGCAGGCCAAACTGTTATATGCCAATCAGCAAAGTATTGATTATTTGCAGAAGGGGCTGCACAGCGCCCAGGCATTACTGGAATCGGAAACGGCCGAGTCACTTAAACGCATTCATCTGGCTTTAGGGGAATTGCTGGTGAATATGGGGCAGTATGATACGGCGCATAAACATTTACAAGCGGCGCAAGCATTGGCGGCGGCCGCGGTAGATTGGCAGTCGGAGGCGCGGTGTTACCGTTGGTACGGCCGTTCTCATGAACGACGTGGTGAATATGCTTTGGCGATGGGTTGGCTGGACAAAGGGTTTGCCGCTCTGAATGGGGAGGCAGCGCTGGAGGAAGCAGAAATTTCGCTGATTGCCGGCTTGATCAATATCCGCCAGGGAAGTTATGAGGAGGCGCTGCAATATTGCCGTCGTAGTTTGCAGGTGGGACGGACATTGCAAGATACGGCCGTGTTGGCTCGTACCTATAATCTGATGGGTATTGTAGATCGGCGACGGGGTGATAGTGGCGCGGCCGTAGAGCGTTTTACCCAATCTCTAGCCCAGTATGAAACATTGCAAAATGTATACGGCCAGGCCACCTCCCACAACCTGATTGCCAATGGCTACTTTATGCGCGGCGAATGGACACAGGCCGATTTTCATTACCGCCAATCGTTGGATTTATTTACCCAGTTGGGCAGTGGATACAGTCAGGTATTAGTGAATAATAACCTGGGTGGCATCGCCATGAAGCAGGGGCGGCTGGATGCGGCGCTGGGGTATTATCAGCGGGCTGTGCGCCTGTTGGAACAGACCGGCGGCTCTTTGTGGGTGTTTGGCGCCTTGTACATGAACATGGGCCAAACGTATATCCGCCGCAGAGAATTGCATAAAGCAAATGCTCGTCTGGAGATGGCGCAGGCGTATTTTGCCCAGGCGCAGCAGCGTGATTTGCTGCCGGAGTTGTACGGTTTGATGGCCGAGAAGGCGTGGCGGCAGGGAAATTTGCAGACGGCCGAGAGGCAGGCGCAGCGAGCCATTGACCTGGCTCAAGAAATGTCTATGCCCCGCGAAGAGGGACGGACGCGGCGTATTCTGGGGGAGATTGCCCACGGCCGGCAGCAGGAAGCGGAGGCACGAGCGCAGTTTCTACAGAGCGGAAAGATTTTGCATGAAGCGGGGGATGAGTATGAGTTGGCCCGGACACAGTTATCATTGGCAAATTTGTATGCGGTCGAAGGGAAGCTGTCCCAGGCACGGGAGATGCTAACGAAATGTGAGGCAGTGTTCGGCCGTTTGGAAGCACAGTTAGATTTGGAGGAAGCGCAGGACTTACAGCAGGTGTTGGGGGGGGGAACTGGGAATCACATTCCCAGTCTGCCACAAGAAGTACGCTGAAGCGCACTAAAAGTGAGCAGCGCACTGAGAGTGAGCAGCGCACCAGAGTGAGCAGCGCACCGGGTAGAGCCGCATCATAACGTACTTTCAGTGCGTTTTCTATCTCAGACACTGGATTGTATCCGGCGGCAAAACTAGATCAGCATAGCATAAAAAATGGTCAGCCTTTCCTTCAATGATGCCATTTTCTATAGTTTTCTATTCCCTAGAAATGATAATGTGATCGATATGGGCGCCTGATATTGGTTCTGTGCCACCATTGGATAAGGCTTTAGAAAATCCGGCCGCAAACAGTCTGGGCAGCAGCCGTTCCACATCTTCATAGTTGATGTCCCCAATAAAGATGGTTGGCCCTTTTTGAGCGGAAGCTAACACGAACGCTTCAATCTCCTGCCGAATATGGGAAAATTCAGGTTCCATAAAGTCCCGCTTGAAGGCTCGGAAAGGAACATTGTGCCCAGTAATGACATCAAACTCCGACCTATTTGCTTCTAGTGTGGTTTTGAGAAACCCTTTATCATGCGTTATCCATTCAGTTTCCTTTTTACTGATAACTGTGAGATCAGGATTGGAGAGAGTCAGGTATTGAGAACGAATCATTCGGAACCGACTGATGATGGCAATCGCCAGCAATTGGTCGCTTTTTAAATGGGACGGCCGTTCAAAGTCACAAGCACAAATTTCTTGAAACGGGTAATTTAGAAGCGAACTTAAGATAGCGGCCTGATCTGGTTGGTTGGGGGAAATTGACAGATGGACTTCCTGAAGGCACACAATGTCACAATTGAGTTTCTTTAGTTCAGAAGCGAAGTAGGGGAGGTTCTCTTCATCGAAACTGTTTCCATTGTTGGCTGAGATAAATCCGCCGCCAATGTTCCAGGTTGCTATCCTGAGAGGAGACATGTTGTTACCTGATACGGTGGTTGGCTGATTTACGGCCGTTGAGCGCCCCAACATTCAACCAACCGATTTCGCATTGTGGATAAATGTATAAACTTTGGCCGGGTCTTTTTGTCCGGGGGTAGATTCGACGCCGCTGGCTACATCTAGGCCAAACGGCCGTACCATCCGCACCGCTTCACCCACATTTTCCGGTGTTAAACCGCCCGCCAACATGAGACCGGGGAATTGTTGAACCAGACGGGCGCTCAGTTGCCAATCTGTGGTTTGTCCTGTACCCCCGCGTAGGGTGGGGTGATAGGTATCAATTAAGAGATTGGGAGATTGGGAGATTGGGAGATGAGGAGATGGGGGGGGGATGTACCATTCGGCTTCGGCTTCTGCTTCAGTGAGGGAGGTGGGACGGAGGGCTTTGTAGGCACGGCCGTATAGGGGTGAATGTTCATCTCCAATCATGGCTGGGATTTCGTCGCCGTGAAGTTGGGCCAGGTCTAGTTGACATCTGTCCAGAATGTGGGCCATGTGATCGGCCGTTTCGTTCACAAACACGCCTACCAAAATGGGACAATTGGGGTGCTGGCGTAGTACGGCCGTGATTTTCCCAGCCGTAGGCACATCAATGCTCCGTTTGCTAGGCGGGTAAAAAATAAAGCCCAAATAATCCGCCCCCACTTCACTGGATAAAATGGCGTCTTTGAGATTGGTGGTTCCACAAATTTTTACTTTCATTACGGCCGAATCTTAAAGAGAACTGGGCAATTGTCAATTATCAATTGGTGTTGGCTCTGCGGCGTTGCAACAAGAAGGAGAGAAAACAACAGAAAAGTGTTATAGTTCAGTCGAAATTGGACACGGTCTTCAAACAGAAAGAGAATAGATACCAACAAAAACAAGGAGATGAAGACCAAAATGGCCACAAAAAGACGGAAGCAAAAACAGTACCAACCAACCCAAAAAGTAGCCATCATTCCAGGCGACTTTCAGTGGGGGTTTACTGGGGGACTTTTCAGCCAATGAAATAACCATAACTTCGCAGAGTCCATCTTTTCTGTCAGCAACTCTTGCCACCTACTCCTCTTCGGTAACATTATCTTTTGAGTGAACCATTCTGGTTCGGTAACATTATCATTTAATTTAACAGGGGGGTGTTGGCAAGCATGACATCCATCTCAGGGTATAATTACATTCCACACTCCAATTACTCACATCGTCGCCTACACTTAAATGGATTGATAATTTGTGACTATACGGGTTTCTCTTGACTGTCATATCCGCGAAGGCAGGTATCCAGAATGTGTGGATGCCTGCCTTCGCGGGAATGGCCTGTATCGTCACGATAATTTTATAGACGTTTGCAGGAAGACTACAACAGATTTAAGTCAGGAACAGATTGACGTTGCATCAGGAAAAATCTGTTTGTGACTCCAATTTGCTGTAGTCATCATTGGAAAACAATCATGGAAACTTTTGGCATACCTAGAGAAGTGCGTGACCTGGAAAAACGGGTTGGCCTGACGCCGGCCGGTGTCCTGACATTAGTACAGGTGGGGCACACTGTTTATGTTGAAGTGAATGCCGGGGAAGGATCGGGTTTTAGTGATGAAGATTATCGTCGCGCTGGCGCTCAAATTGTGTATACGGCCGCAGAAGCATACGGCCGAGCTAACATAGTTGCTAAAGTTACCCGCCCCCGTGCCGACGAATACAAAAAATTTCGACCCGGTCAGACGATCTTTTCATTTTTACACCTGCCCACAGCTTCAACAGATTTATTACAAGCCCTGGAAGAATCCGAGATGACGGCCGTTGCCTACGAAATGATCGAAGAAAAAAGCGGTCTGCGTCCTGTGCTGCGGCCAGCCAGCGAAGTTGCCGGACGGATGGCGCCATTGTTGGCTGGACAATTACTCCGCAGCCATCAGCCGCGGTTAAACCGGGATGGCGTAGGTATTTTAATCAGTGGATTGGCCGGCGTCCCCCCGGCAACCATCGTCATCGTTGGTGGTGGTGTTTTGGGGCGAAACGCTGCTCGTGTTTGTGTCGGCCTGGGCGCAGAGGTAACAGTGCTGGACCAGGACATATGCGCTTTACGGGAACTAGATAATCGCTTCGGCGGCCGTGTCACCACCATGTTTGCTAATGAATATAATCTCCACCGGGTGACCACTTTTGCCGACGTCCTGATCGCTGCTATTTCTACCCCTGGCCGGCGTGTGCCTATCCTTATTAGCCGCGACATGGTACGCCAGATGCGTTCCGGTTCCGTCATCATAGACTTTTCTATAGATGAAGGCGGCTGCGTGGAAACTAGCCGTCCTACTACTCTGCGCGATCCCATTTATGTATCTGAAGGCATCATTCACCACTGCGTTCCCAACATGACTGCTGCCTACGCTCGCACCACAAGTCATGCCATAACCAATGCTGCCTTACCCTATTTGCTGGCAGTTGGTGAAGATGGCTTTTCTGAAGCTGCCAGACGAGAAGAGGCTTTAACTGCGGGTATCAATATTTATCAGGGGCAGTTGGTTCATACGGCCGTCGCCGTCGCCTTAGGCAGAGAATCCAGTGCAAACCTGGCCGATTTAATTCAAGCCTGATCGGAGTAAAAAATGAATTGGGAAAACATCTATCGCAAAAAAGTAACTGATGTACACATGGCGTTAAGCGCCATCAAGTCCGGCAATCGCCTTTATATTGGCGGCGGGGCTGGCGTACCTATAAAACTGACGCACGGTCTGACAGAATGTGCCCGTTCTTTACGAGATGTGGAATTAACCCACATCCTTACCTTTGCCCCGGCCCCCTATGCCGCCCCTGAATATCAGGACAGTTTCCGCGTCAATGCTCTCTTTATAGGGTCTAATATACGTCCAGCCGTGCAAGAAGGACGAGCCGACTTTACCCCCATCTTCCTTTCCGAAATTCCAGGTCTATTCAAAAATGGTATCCTGCCCATAGACGTTGCCCTCATCTCTGTGACGCCGCCAGATGAACATGGTTTTTGCAGTTTTGGCGTGGAAGTGGGGGCCACCAAACCGGCCGCAGAATCGGCCCGTATCATCATTGCTGAAGTGAATAAGCAAATGCCCCGTACAATGGGAGACAGCTTCATTCATGTCGGCCGTTTGCAGCATATTGTGGAAAGTGATTACCCTTTGCCCGAAGCGCCGCAAGGCGATAGTTCAGAAGAAAACCTGGTGATAGGGCAGCACATCGCTGAGATGATTCCTGATGGAGCGACACTGCAAATGGGTATTGGTAGTATTCCCGACGCAGTTTTGAAGAGCCTGACCCACCACAAAGATTTAGGTATTCATACGGAGTTATTTTCTGATGGTGTGATTGATTTGGTAGAAGAGGGCATTATTACTTGCGCCCAAAAGAGTTTCCATCCCGGCAAAATTGTGGCCGGCTTCCTTTTTGGCACCCAGCGTTTGTATGATTTTATCCATAACAACCCGCTGATTGAACTGCACCCCACCGATTATGTGAACGATCCCTACAACATCGCCCGCAATGACAAAATGGTTGCCATCAACTCCGCTCTGCAAATTGATTTAACCGGGCAAGTTTGCGCCGATTCAATCGGCCCGCGTATTTACAGTGGCGTGGGGGGGCAAATTGATTTCATTCGTGGCGCGGCTCGGTCAAAGGGTGGCTTGCCCATCATCGCTTTTCCCTCTACAGCTCGTGGCGGTACATTGAGCCGTATTGCACCCATGTTAAATGAAGGCGCTGGCGTTGTAACCACGCGCAATGATGTGCATTTTGTGGTGACAGAATATGGAGTGACTAACCTGTATGGCAAAACGATTCGGGAGCGTACCCGTGCCCTGATCGGTATTGCCCATCCGCAGTTCCGTGATGAATTAACATTCGCGGCCGAGAAGTTGGAATATATGTAGGGGAGATTGGAGATAAGGAGATTGGGAGATTGTTCGCAATCTCCAATCTCCTTATCTCCATTTTCAATTCAATTATGGTGAGGAAGCGCCACTATTGGTTGACCGGCTTTGGCTCGTTTGAAGCCTTCTTGTAAGACGGCTAAGTTTCCTTCGATGAGGTGGGCTTTTCTGGCCGGTAAATGATCTCGTAGAGCCTGGGACATTGTTTCTAAAGAGAGCAACGGCCGTGCCGCAATCATCCCGCCTAACATAGCCATATTCAACATCTTGACTGTACCAAATTGTTCCGCAATCTCATTGGCCGGAATGGTGACACAATCCACATCGAGCCGCAGCAACTCCTCAGAAACAATTGAGCTATTGACGACGATAAGCCCTCCCGACTTTACCAACGTTTCATATTTTTCAAAAG
This sequence comes from Chloroflexota bacterium, assembly GCA_024223125.1. The sequence continues at coordinate 5,283 of JAAEOP010000595.1, read as the reverse complement.
AAGGTTGGTTAAATACCAGGGCAATATCTGGTTGGGCGACGATGGGCGCGCCCACCGGTTCATCGCTGATAATGACGGTGCAGTGGGCCGTGCCACCGCGCATTTCTGGCCCGTAAGAAGGAATCCAGGTAACTTGACGGCCGTTATCCATACCCGCGTAGGCTAATAATTGCCCGGAAAACAACACACCCTGTCCGCCGAATCCAGCAATAATGATCGAAGTTTCCATTTGTTTCTCCATATTTGTTGTTCGTAAATCGATTTACGTAATCTCTTTTAAGCCAGAGCCAGTTCCATTTCTGGTTTTTCTATTTCCGCCGCCAGCATTCTTCCCAACCGCTGTATACCCGTTTCAATCTGTTCTGGCCTTGCGTTAGAAAAATTCAGCCGAAAACTGTTTTGCCCACCGTTATCAGGATAAAAGGCAGACCCGGGTACAAAAGCAACTTTGTGTTCAATTGCTTTTTGTAACAGGATAGCGCTGTCCATTTCTTCTGGTAGCGTTACCCACAAGAAAAGCCCCCCTTTCGGCCGTGTCCAGGAGACGCCGGACGGGAAATATGTTTCCATTGCTTGCAACATCATATCGCGCCGTTCCCGGTACACCTGGCGGATATGTTTGACATGCTGCTGCAAAAAACCATTTTGCACCACTTCATAAACCATCATCTGTACAAAGCTGCTGCTGTGCAAATCCATCCCTTGTTTGGCCATCACACAACGTTGAATCACTTCTTCTGGGGCAACAATCCAGCCTAACCGCAAACCAGGGGCCAATGTTTTGGAGAAGGTACTCAGATAAATAACGTTGCCACGTAAATATCCATGAGCTTTAGGAGAGTGCGGCCGCTGTCTTAATTCTTCAGCATCCAAAACAATCAACGGCTGTAAATGCTCCCCTTCAAAGCGCAGTTCGCCATAAGGGTCATCTTCAATAATGGGAATGCCGTACTGGTCGGCAATGTGAATGAGGGATTGGCGGCGGGAGAGTGGCAGGGTGACACCGCTGGGGTTTTGGAAGTTGGGTAAAATGTACATAAATTTTGGTCCAGTACAAAGCGCTTCCCCTAGTTCATAGGTACACAACCCCCGCTCATCAATGGGAACGGTTGTAAACTGAGCCTGGTACGCTCGCCACGCCTGTAAAGCGCCCAGGTAAGTCGGCCGTTCCGTCAAAATCATATCTCCCGGATTCAGCAGCATCTTTCCAATCAGGTCTAACGCTTGCTGCGACCCGCTGGTGATGAGTACATTGTCTGGCGTGGCCTGTATGCCGTACTGTTCCATCTTTTCCACGATGAATTGGCGCAAGGGTAGATACCCTTCCGTGGCGCTGTATTGCAATGCCTGGCGGCCGTGTTCTGCTAATATCCGGCTGGCGGCCGCGTCAAATTCAGCCACCGGAAAAAGCTCAGGCGCCGGCAGTCCACCGGCAAAAGAAATAATGTCTGGCTGCTGCGTAAGCTTTAACAACTCCCGAATCATCGAACTGCCCATTTGCTTCATGCGCTGGGCATAACGTTGTTTCCAGGGGGTACTCATGACTGGCTCCTTCAAAAATGGAGATTAGGAGATTGAATCTCCTAATCTCTCAATCTTCCAATCTTCATCTTCTCTTTCTGCTCTTCAGTTCGTCTGCCACTTTGAAATCACCCAGAGGATAAACGGGAACCATCTCATCGCGTACCCATTCGCAGGCGGCGCCGGCGGTCATGCCCCAATTGGTGGGGCAGGTAGATAGCAGTTCCACAATGCTGAAGCCCAAACCTTGTATCTGGGCTTCAAAGGCGGTACGAATGGCCTTTTTGGCCTGGATAACATGTCGGGTATCGTGCAAACTGCGACGCACGCTGTAAACGACGCCGGGCAGCCCAGACAATAGTTCGGCAATGTGGATCGGTTTTCCGGCCAACAGAGCATCCCGGCCAAAGGGGGAGGAAGTGGTCTTTTGCCCCACCAAACTTGTGGGCGCCATTTGTCCGCCAGTCATGCCGTAGATGGCATTGTTGATAAAGATGATGGTAATCTGTTCGCCTCGTGTGGCAGCGTGGATGGTTTCGGCAATGCCAATGGAGGCCAAGTCGCCATCTCCCTGATAGGTGAATACGACTTTCTGAGGACTGACGCGCTTGATGCCAGTGGCCATGGCCGGCGCACGGCCGTGAGCCGCCTCACACGCATCCAGTTCAAAATAATTGTAAGCAAATACAGAACAACCTACAGAAGCAACCAGAATGGATTGTTCGCGGATACCCAATTCATCAATCACTTCCGCTACCAGCCGATTGGCGGTGCCGTGGGTGCAGCCGGGGCAGTAATGGGTAACAACATCGGCCAAAGCTTGCGGCCGTTCATACATTACTTTTTCGTTGAGGAGTGTGGTCATGGGAGCGCCTCCGTAAGAAGTTGGTTGATGTTTTGTAATATGTCATCGGGCATAGGCATGGCGCCACCGGTACGGCCGTGGAAATGAACCGGAACTTGTGGCCCCACCGACCCGCCCACAATGCGACGCACATCATGTACCATCTGTCCAGCATTCATCTCTACAACTAGAAAAGCGGTTGCCTGTTTAGCCAGCTCTGCTACCTGTTGTTCGGGAAAAGGCCAGAGTGTGATGGGACGGAAAAGACCCACACGCTGACCTTGCTGTCGTAGTTGGGCTACGGCAGTTTGGGCTACTCGTGCGGCCGTGCCAAAGGCCACTATCACAATTTCAGCATCCTCCAGGAACTGTTCTTCGTAACGGGCTTCGCCATTTTCCTGGATCACGGTGAGTTTATTTTGTAGTTTTGTATTTAACCGCTCCAGATTTTTTGCACCCAGATAAAGCGAGGTGATTAAATTTTTCTCACGGTTTTTTGCGCCGGTTAAGGCCCACGACGGCCGTGTTTCCGGCAAGGGTCGCATGGGTGGCAGTTCGGCCGGTTCCATCATTTGCCCAATCGCCCCATCAGCCACCACAAAGACCAATGTGCGGTATTTTTCGGCCAGATCAAAGGCCAGCACGGTTAGATCAATTGCTTCTTGCACAGTGGCCGGAGCCAGCACAATAGGATGAAAATCACCATGTCCGGCTGATTTCGTAACCTGGTTATAATCACTCTGGCTGGGTTGAATATTGCCCAAACCTGGCCCGCCACGCATCACATCTACAATGACCACCGGCACTTCTGAACCGGCGATATAACTAAACCCTTCCTGCATCAAGCTGACGCCGGGGCTGCTGGATGAGGTCATGACGCGCGTTCCGGCCGTGGCCGCGCCATACACCATATTGATGGCGGCCACTTCACTTTCTGCTTGCAGAAAAACACGGTCTAGTTCCACCATCCGCCGGGCCATATGCTCTAACAATTCTGTTTGGGGGGTGATGGGGTAGCCAAAATATGCCTGACAGCCAGCACGAACGGCTGCTTCGGCAATGGCTACATTTCCTTTAAGTAACTGCTGGGGCATAGCGACCCTCCTTTTGTTTTCCATTGAGGTTCTTAGGCGGTACATCACGGTAGACAGTTATGCACCCATCGGGGCAAACCACCGCGCACAAAGCGCAGCCTGTACATTCGTGATAAGGGTCTACTAGCAGCATGGGACGGTAGCCCTTGCTATTCAGTTGGTTAGCTAATTGGATAACTTTTGGGGGACAGGCAGGGCGGCACAAATCACATCCTTTGCACCTTTCTAAATTAATGACAATACGCCCTGAGGCCATAGTGGGAACTCCTCCATTTGAATACACAATAACCAGGTCTTGAATGAACAAGACCTGGTTGTTAAGTTGTGACTATGATCTGAGCCAAAGGATAAAGTGAGAATGTTAAACCGAGTAAGACTCCAGAATTTAGTTCCCCCTAAGATTGGTTCATTCTTAGAGAATGAACCAATCTGCAAAGGAGAAGTTTTTGTTAGATGCTCACTAAGATTGCCCAGATGGCTTAATTATGCCGAAAGCGGCTAATAATAGGCAGTGACGAATCGCTATATTCATAATGAAGAATGTCACTCCTCACACCTGGGTAACATGAGCTGTTTCTGGCTGCTGGTAGTGCTGCGGCCGTAAATAAATAAACCAGTACGCTAGCCCCACCAAAAACGCGCCGCCAATAATATTACCAATTGTCACCGGTAGTAGATTGGCGAAGAAGGCGCTCCAGGTTAGATTGGGGTAGCTGGCGGCCGTTGTGCCCGCTGCCTGCCAAAACGATTCTGGCGCCCACTGCTTAATGAACAAACCGATAGAGATGAAATACATATTGGCAATGCTGTGTTCAAATCCGGCCGCTACAAAGGCTGTGATTGGGAAAATGATAGCCAGGATTTTGTCGGTAGTGGTGCGGGCGCTCATACAGAGCCACACTGCCAGGCAGACCAACGCATTACACAATATGCCCAAGAATAGAGCCGGGACAAAACCCAAACCCGTTTTACTGTTGGCTATATTAAGTGCGTTTACACCTATTTGTCCACCAGCCGACATATATTGCTGGCTGACAAAAAGGAGCAGTGCGGTAGCTACAGCGCCCAAGAAATTGCCAACATACACAATACTCCAGTTTCGCAGCAGCAGCCGGCTAGATACTTTGCGGCCGGCCCAGGCCATCACAATCAGATTATTGCCGGTGAACAGTTCGGCCCCGGCTACCACTACCAGAATAAGTCCCAGACTAAAGACCAATCCCCCGGCCAGCTTCGTTATGCCAAAAGACATATGTCCACTGCTGCCGGTAGTAACTGTTGTAGCAAATATAGCCCCTAAAGCGATAAAGGCCCCAGCCAACACAGCCAACGCCAGCATCCGCCATTTTCCTAAGTTGGCCTTAGCCACGCCTGCATTTTCTGCTTTACCAGCCATTTCCGGCGGTAATAGGGCATCAAACGAAAAACCATTTTGTACTTGTTGCATTATTTATATTCTCCTGCTTTGTGAAAAATGTTGGTAACTGTACAGGTGCGACGCACTTTTCCCAGAGTAATGTCAATGCCGCTGCTCTTTGCAAGTGCGTCGCACCTCTGGAAGCTGAATAGTTACAAATGTTGTTTAATTGGTAAGTTTGTAGGTCTGCAAGTTTGCAGGTTCGCGCCATTTACTTGCCACTTGCCACTTGCATACTTTCTTTTTGAACTCGCACAGCACACACTTTGTACTCCGGTATTTTAGCTGTGGGGTCAATGGCGTCTATTGTTAAAAGATTAACGGCCGCTTCCGCAAAATGAAAGGTCATGAAAACGGTTCCAATGGGGGAGCGTTCAGTTAATTTGGCGGTGGCTAATACCTGGCCG
>JAAEOP010000594.1 GCA_024223125.1 Chloroflexota bacterium | reverse complement strand
CCAGGATATGAATCCCGTTACCAGCGATGGTCTACCACTGCAATATATCTACCAAGGATTTACCAATGATGGTGAATATCTTGTTGCTTTTTTTTACCAGGTCAACTCGTCTTCCTTGCCGACGAATGCAGAGGTATCAGAACCATTTAACACGGCCGTTTCCAACGGCCAATACGATGCTTTCATCGCCCAGCAAGCGGCTGCCCTGGATGCTCTTGATTTATCGGATTGGGAGCCAGTTTTAACCTCACTGGATGATTTGGTTGGCTCACTCACCATTATCGGTATTCCCGAATCAGGTATCCAAAACCAGCTATGGCAATTGACAGGCCATTCAAATGGGGAATCCATAGAGCCGCTGACCAACACCGACAATTATACTGTCGTGTATTTACCCAATGGTGTTATGAAATATCAGACAGATTGTAACAGTGGTAATGGAACCTATGACGTAACCGGTGGCGTCGTTGGCAGTATCGCCATGGGCTTGGGTGCTTCCACCATGGCAGAATGTGGCCCCAATTCTTATGCAGACCAGATGATCGCCAACTTTGTGGCAGCTCAATCATATCTTGTGCAGCCTGGTGGTCATCAGATGGAACTGGTACAGCCTACAGGCGGGAGTCTGGTTTACATCAATCTTGGCTCTGCCGATGAAGGGGATGGCAGTGAACCAGAAGTTGAGTTACCCACACCGGAAGCCAATGTGCCTTACGGCCGTGTCACCACACCTTTAGGCGTCAATGTCCGTACTGGGCCGGACGAGCTTTATCCCATTATTGGGACGGCCCCGCAAGGAGCAGAAAGTCTCATTATTGGTCGCAGTGCTGATGGGGAATGGTGGGTTGTACCAGTGCCAGTTTCCGGCACCGATGGCTGGGTATCTGCCGCTTATATGGAAACCATCAACACCGAGAATATGCCCATCATTCCACCACCACCACCACCCATCCCAACAGCGACACCGACGGCTACGCCGCTACCAGAAGCCAGCATCAACTTCTGGGCTGACAGCACAACTATCAATCAAGGTGAGTGTACAACTCTGCGCTGGGACGTAGAGAATATTCAAGCAGTCTGGGTCTACCCCCTAGGTGAACCATATGATCAATACCCCATCACTGGACAAGGCAACCAGGAGGTTTGCCCTACGACGACAACGACTTATGAAATGCGTGTCCTAAAAACAGATGGATCCGTGGAACTACGTCAAATCACGATTATGGTCATTGACACTGATCCGTTGGCAAATACAAATTGGCAGGTGGTCTCATTCGATGGCGGATCGCAGGTACCGCTGCCAGCAACAACATTAACGGCCGTGTTCGGTAACAATAACAATATCAGCGGAGATAGTGGCTGCAACACCTTCAACGGAGGATACACTGCCAGTGGCAGCATCATTTCCATTGGTCCTTTGGCAACAACCCAAAAATTCTGTCAAGAAGGTATTAACAATCAGGAGCACGCTTATTTAGCAGCGTTGCAATCAGCGGCAACCTATACCATATCCGGCAGTCAATTAATTTTGCGCAATGCCTCAGGTGTGGAGGTGGCTCGCTTTAACCGCATTGGCTAGTATAGCTTTTTTGAACTACGCAACTGGTTATTATGTCAAATACGATTAAAAAAGCTGTTTAAGCACTTCGTACATTTACATAATAATCTGATCCAGACTTAGAAATACTAGATGACAGTGCAAAAAGACATTTAAATATGTAATTCAGAAAAATGAAATCAAAAAAATGGAGAACGAAACATGAGTACATTAATTGCAATAACCTATGACAATGAACAAAGTGGTGTCCAGGCGTTTAATGCTTTGGATAGCCTACAAAAACAATCAGTATTGAAGTTGGAAGATGCCGCATTCGTCGTCAAGAACCAAAAAGGGAAAGTTAAAGTTACGCAAACGCTAGAAAAGAGATACACAGGCAGTGTCACGACTTGGGGTTTCCTTTGGGGTTTCCTGATTGGTCTCATCTTTGGCGGCCCGCTCTTTTGGGGACTGTTTACGGCCCTACTCTCAAGAATTTTTGGTAAACGAACCGATCTAGGCATTGACAACCAGTTCATTGAGGATGTGGGCAACTCGTTAGATATCGGTGGGTCGGCCGTGTTCATGCTGGTCGTTGAGGCCACACAAGACAAAGTTTTGCCAGAGTTGGAAAAATATGGTGGCCATGTCTACCAGACATCACTTTCCAATGAAGATGAAGAGAAACTGCGCAAAGCGCTGGAACATGGCGAATTGAAAGAGGCTGCGGCCGACTCATTAGAATTGGAAAAAGCCCCAGCATCGTAACAAACACTCCATACATCGTGGCAATTTCTTACGCCAGATGGCCGCGGACAGTATCTTCCATGCTGCGGCAACTCGAGGAATTTCAGAAGCACTGTCTGACGCCGGTGCAGATGTGGCCACTTTGGGAATCAATGAAATGGCTGAAGGGCTAACTCGTATGGCTGTCTCTGAAGGAATGGCAGCCGGAAGCGAAGCTTTGGCAGAAAAAGGAGTAGCTGATATGACCGATGGCCTGAGTGAGATCGTGGCAGCTGAAGTTTTAGATGATGTAGCCAAAGATGTTGCCGCCGAGGGTATTGCTGAAATTGCTATTGGATCATCCGAGTTAGGTGCAGCTGATGTGTTGGATGCTGCTGCCCTTTTGAACGACGAATAATAAGACTGAAACGGCCGTTTTATATTCACATGACTGATCTAGTAGAACGGTCAAAGAGGAGAGATGGATGACGACACAAACTGCATCCCAAGAGAAAAACAAACGTTCAATAAAATCATACTTCCCCATCATTGAATGGCTGCCAAATTACCAGGGGAATTGGTTTCGCGGCGACCTCATTGCGGCCTTTACTTTGTGGGCATTGTTGGTGCCGGAGGCGATGGCTTACGCAGGAATTGCCGGCATGCCACCGGAGACTGGTTTGTATGCGGCTCCATTGGCTTTAATTGCTTATGCCATTTTCGGCACGTCACGTCACCTCGATGTAGGGCCAAGTTCAGCCGTAGCCGCTCTGTCATTTAGTGTTGTTGTTGGCTTAGGTGTGGCAGTCGGTAGCCCAGAATTCATCATTCTAACCATTGCCCTGGCGTTTATGGTCGGTATTTACCTGATTATTGGGGGATTTTTGAAATTAGGGGTTTTGGCTGATTTTCTCTCAAAACCGGTACTGGATGGCTTTGTGGTCGGCGTTGCTATCTCAATTGCCGTCGGGCAATTGGACAAGTTGCTGGGTTATGAAGCCGGAGGGTATGAGTTTATACCTGAGCTCTTACGTTTAATCAAAGATTTCAGCATGGTCCATTGGCCCACGCTGATTGTCGGCTTGGTTAGTTTGACCCTGTTGTTCATCTTGCACAAATACGTCCCTAAATTGCCAGGGGCACTCATTGTGCTTTTCCTGGCGATTATTGTTTCTACCATCTTTGAATTTGAATTGTTGGGGATTCATGTTGTAGGCGAGATTCCAGCAGGATTGCCCGATTTTGGCATTCCAGAGGGATTGGGATGGGAGGAGTTACTGGCTGTGGCTCCAGGGGCAATTGGGGTGGCCCTGGTTGCTTTTGCGGAGTCAGTAGCGATTGCCAGGTCTTTTGCGACCAAGTATGGATATGAAGTGGATGCCAATCAGGAATTGATTGCTATCGGTGCTTCAAATATAGGCTCTGGGTTTAGCGGTGCCTTTGTGGTGGATGGCAGTATGTCTCGCACATCAGCCATAGATGGTGCTGGGGGCAAATCGCAAATGGTTTCCCTCATTGGCGCGGTGGCTATTTTAATCACGGCCGTAGCCCTCACCGGTCTTTTCTATAATCTGCCAGAAGCAACCTTAGGCGCCATCGTCATACACGCCGTCTGGCACAACATTAATTTCAAGAAAATCACCCAATACAAAGCCTTTACCAGGCTCGATTACGTGACTGCAATCGTAGCCATGATTGGCGT
>JAAEOP010000593.1 GCA_024223125.1 Chloroflexota bacterium | reverse complement strand
TTCCCATTTTTAGGCAGTTGTGACAATAATTATATATTGTCCCACACCTTGAAGTCAGGCTTTTATAGAAATCTTCAGAGAAAATTGATGATGTCCATTCGAAGGTGAATTGGAAAACGGCCGTTTCCCCTCCACTCTCTAGCCCAACCACCCCCCTTTCCATTATAATACGTCCATGTCTGGCGACTTATTGCAAACTAAATTGTATGTACCTAGGTTACGGCCGTTTCCCATCTCATCAAAAAGCTCAACCGGGGCTTGTAAACTTACGCTTGTCTCCGCCCCAGTAGGCTATGGCAAAATGACGCTGGTTACAGAATGGATAGAGCAAATTCGGGGGAAAACGGCCGTTTCCCCTCCCCCTCACTTTCCCCTATAATCCCCCTGTGGAAACCAACCTCTTACAAACCAAGCTCTATATTCCCACACTGCGCCCCAGCCTTGTGCCTCGCCCCCATTTGGTGGCAAAGCTGGCTGCGAAACGGCCGTTAAAGTTAATCCTCGTGTCCGCCCCCGCTGGCTACGGCAAAACAACACTAGTTACAGAATGGATACATCAAAAAAAGGATGAAGGCAGAACGATGAAGGATGAAACAGCGTCTGAGGATATTCATCCCTCTCAAATCGCTTGGCTTTCTCTAAATGAAGATGACAGCGACCCGCAGCAGTTTTTCAGTTACTTGGCGGCGGCGATACGGCCGTTAACCAACGACCAATCCTCCCTGCCTCAACTGTTACAATCCCCACAGCCTCCGCCTGCAAAAAAAATGATGGCGGCATTTGTTAATGATGTGGTTCCTGTTTCCATCCCCTTCTATCTCATTCTCGACGACTATCACACCATCGAATCAGTCGAAATAGACCGCGCGATGGCCTTCCTACTCGACCACATGCCGCCACACATGACCCTTGTCATCACCAGCCGCACAGATCCCGGCTTCCCCATTTCACGGCTACGTGTGCGCGGCCAACTAACCGAAATTCGCGCCGACGATTTGCGCTTTACCGAGGCAGAAGCGACACAATTTCTCCACGAAAGCATGAATCTCACCCTGTCGCCTGAGCAAATCGCCGCGCTGGAAACCCGCACCGAAGGGTGGATTGCAGGGCTGCAAATGGCCGCTTTATCCATGCAAGGACGTGCAGACACAGCCAACTTCATCACCGCTTTTACGGGCAGTCATCGTTTTGTACTTGATTATCTACTCGAAGAGGTGATGCAAAGCCAGCCCGAACCAATCCGTAATTTTTTACTACAGACCTCCATTTTCGACAGGCTAAGTGGCCCATTGTGCAATGCCATCACAGGGCAAAAAGATAGCCGCGCCATGTTGGAACACCTTGAGCGTGGCAATATGTTCGTCGTCCCGCTAGATGATGCGCGTCAACAATATCGCTATCACCACCTCTTTGCCGATGTGCTGCAGGCCCGCCTGCTGGACGAACAATCTGCTCACATCCCCACCCTGCATCGACGGGCAAGTGCATGGTACGAACAAAATGGGTTCTTGCCAGACGCAATCCACCATGCGCTTGCTGCCAAAGATTTTGAGCGGGCAGCAGGGTTGATTGAACTGATATGGCCAACAATGGACATGAATTTCCAGTCCAATGCATGGCTGAGATGGGCGGAGCTGTTGCCAGATGATTTGGTTTATGCCAGACCCGTACTCAGCGTTGCTTACGCTTGGGCATTCCTAAATGGCGGCGAGGTAGAGGCCGCCAAATCCCGTCTTCAAGATGCTGAACGCGCCTACCCTGAACCCGTCGAAGGACAAAGCAAAGGAATAGTCGTTGTGGATGAAGATCAGTTCCGCTTTTTACCCGCATCCATCGCCTCCGCTTACTGTTACGCCGCACTCGCTGTCGGCGATATAGCCAATACAGTGACCTACGCACGGCAAGCACTCGATCTATTGCCTGAAAATGATTATCTTAGGCGCGGGCCAGCCGCTTCGCTTTTGGGGCTTGCTTATTGGGCAAACGGCGAGTTGGAAGCCGCCCATCGCGCCCTTGCCGAAGCAATGGCTGGTTTCCAGAAGAACGGCAACATCGCTTTTGCCATCAGCGGCACCTATGGCTTGGCTGATTTAAGAATCGGGCAAGGCCGTCTCCGCGAGGCCGTCCGTATCTATGAGCGTTCATTGCAACTTGCGACAGCACAGGGTGATCCGCCAATACCGGGAACGGCCGATCTCTATCTGGGGTTGGGTATGCTAGCTCATGAACGGGGCGATGCGGAAGACGCCAAACAGCATCTAGCGAAAAACGAAGAATTGGGTGAGCAAGCGGCATTGGCAGATTGGCCCTATCGCTGGTGCATTGCTCAGGCAAAAATAAAGCAAACACAAGGTGATATGGATGACACACTCGCTCTGCTTGACGAGGCGGAACGGCTCTATTTCAACACACCCGTCCCTAATGCACGCCCCGTTCCAGCATTGAAAGCACAAATATGGATTGCACAAGGCAGGTTGGCCGATGCTCAGGGTTGGGCGAAAGAGTCTGGCTTGTCAATTGACGGCGACCTCAGCTATTTGCGTGAATTTGAGTTCATGACGCTGGCTAGAATACGCATCGCTCAGCACAAAGGCGGTCAGGCTGATAACGCCATTCACGACGCTATGCAGCTGATAGAACGTCTGCTAAAAGCGGCGGAAACTAGGGAACGGACGGGGAGCGTCATCGAAATTTTGCTACTGCAAGCGTTAGCCTACGAGGCACAAAACGACATTTCGTCGGCAGTTGTGCCACTAAAGCGGGCGCTGACGCTGGCTGAGCCAGAAGGGTATGTTCGCATTTTTACAGATGAGGGGTTGCCAATGGCGAAACTGTTACAAAAAGTGGCATCTACAAACCAAAACATGAAGGAATATATCCACAAATTACTTGCCACCTTTGACCTTCAAGAGAAAATCCCTTCTTCCTCCTTCAATCAACTGGTTGACCCACTCAGCAAACGGGAGCTACAGATTTTAGCCCTCATCGCTGATGGACTAAAAAACAAAGAAATTGCTGAGCAGTTAATCATTAGCCTCAACACTGTTCTCTACCATATTAAAAACATTTACAGCAAACTCGGCGTCAACAGGCGACCCCTAGCCATTGCCAAGGCAAAAGAACTCAACCTCATTTAGACCAAGTGGCAGTCACCCTGTAGGTGGTTGTCACTTACAACCCCACACTTTTTACCCCAATAACCACAGTTTTTTACTGCAAGAACCACAGTTTACTGTGGGGATTTGTCACGCTAATTGTCCTATCCTATGGGCATGAACAACGAATACACCAACAAGCAGAGCAACTACCACATCACAATCAAGGGCCATTTAGATGCCCGCTGGCAAGATTGGTTTGATGGCATGAACATCACGCTGACTCACGATGGTGACACCATTTTAAGCGGCAGCATCGATCAAGCCGCACTGCATGGTGTGTTTAAGAAAATCAGCAATTTAGGATTGATACTGATCTCAGTGAATCCGCAATCAGATAAGGAAATTAAAAATGAATACACATAAAACGGCCGTTAGAACATTCGGGATATTTTTTATCATAACATTTTTGGCCTATGGCATCGGAAGCGGGATGATAGAGTCAATCATAACCGCTCCAGACTTTCTTTCTAATGTTTATGCCAACCAAATGCAAATCGCCGTTGGCGTAATCCTCATGGCTATTGTCCATACTTTTTTAAATATCGGACTGCCAATCATAATGCTTCCCATTTTAGAGCCGCACAACAAACGTCTGGCTTATGGTTATCTTAGCGCGGCAATAGCGGCCACCACAATACTTGCAGTTGGCACACTTTTCTTGCTGCTGCTCATTCCGCTAAGTGATGCGTATGTAAATGCTGGCGCAACCATTTCATCACATTTTGAAACGATGGGCATTCTTCTTAAGCAGGGCAGTTTTTACGCCTACCACATGGGAATGGCTCTATGGGCTATCGGTGGATTGCTGTTTGTTTCCGTATTGTACAAATCTAAGCTTATTCCACGGCCGTTATCACTCTTGGGCATTGTGGGATACATCGTTCTTGTGTCAGGTTCTATTCTGGAACTTATTGGACACAATGGCATCGTAGAAATCGTCAGCGTTATTCCTGGAGGGTTATTTGAAATTGGGTTGAGTATTTGGCTAATAGTCAAAGGTTTCAGTTCATCTGCAATTGCTTTCGATTCTACTAAAACAGAAATGCAGTCAAGATTTTAGATCACAATAACAAAATCTGACTGAATCATTGATTTATCCCATCTCGGAATAATCAAAAAGGAGAAAATATAATGTTTACCAAAGAAAAAACAAACCCCGTTAAGATCGCAAGAATCGCAGGATTCCTGTATTTACTGTTAGTTCCACTCGGTATTTTCGGCATCATGTATGTCCCCAACATTGTTATCGTTTCTGGCAATATAAGTGAAACCGTGAGCAATATTGTTGCCAACGAGTCGCTATTCCGTCTCAGTATCGTAAGCGCACTACTTGTGCAGTTAGTCAACCTCGCAGTTGTTCTACTTTTATACAAGCTGCTCAACCCAGTAAATAAAAATGTTGCTCGGCTTATGGTGGCGTTTATTGCCCTCGCTGTTCCCATCGCCATGCTGAATGAACTTAATAATGGGGCAGTTCTGTTATTGGCAAACAGTCCTGAACAGCCCAATAATCTGATAGCCTTATTCCTTGATTTACACGAGTACGGTGTACAAATAGCTGGCATATTTTGGGGGCTTTGGCTGTTCCCGATGGGGTATTTGGTTTTTAAATCAAACTACATCCCCAAAATTATTGGCATCTTCTTGATGATTGGTTGTTTTGGCTATCTTGTAGACTCCTTTATCTTTATTTTGTCCCCTGATTTTGGGGTGGCCTTTAGCGAATTCTTGTTCATTGGAGAAGTCTTACTCCCACTATGGTTATTAATCAAAGGGGTAAACGTCGAACGATGGCAAGAGCGTGAGCTTGCACTTGAGATTGCCTAAAGTAATTTATGCTGCTGGGAAAAGGGCTATACTTTTGAGCCATTCTCAGTAGATTCCCAATTCAATAAGCTACACTTTCGGTTCGCCCATTTTGAAACCAGTTAACCGAATTCAATCGCCCCTAAATACAGGGGGTATTAGAAGAAATTGCCTATATACGGGACTTGAAGTTTTGAGATTTTGTAAAATGTACAACATGTGTTGGTGAATGATTATTAATTATGTCAAGTTGCTACGATTTTAACAAAAATATTCCCATATACAGGGTCAATTTCAGATACTGGTTTTGAAATCAGCGAACTGAGAGCTACAACAACATTATTTAATATGAGGATCAACAAAATGAATATTCTTATCGTTGGAGCAAGTGGAGCCACTGGGCGGTTGCTCACAGAAGAACTTCTTAATCGTGGACAAATTGTTAAAGTGATTGTGCGATCAGCTGATAAGTTGCCCACAGCCATCAGGAATCACGACAACCTGTCTGTGATTCAGGCCAGCGTCTTGGATTTAAGTGACGCTGAACTGGCTCAGCACTTAAAAGGGTGTGAAGCGGTGGTGTCATGCCTGGGGCACAACTTGAACTTGAAGGGTATCTATGGTCAGCCGCGCAAGCTCGTAACTGATGCGACGCGCCGATTATGTGAGGCCATCAAGGCAAACAAGCCCGAAAAACTATCTAAATTTGTGCTGATGAATACGGCCGGTAACAGCAATCGTGATCTTAATGAACCGATTCCCTTCGCTCAGAAACTCGTTATTGGACTGCTACGCCTTCTATTGCCGCCTCATGTTGACAATGAGCAGGCTGCGGACTATCTAAGAAGCAAGATTGGTCAAAACGATGGGCATATTGAGTGGACGGCCGTTCGACCAGATGGTTTGATCGATGAGGATAAGGTCACTGAATATGAACTACATCCATCACCCATCCGCAGCGCAATCTTTGACCCGGGACAAACCAGCCGCATCAATGTCGGTTACTTTATGGCCGACTTGATCACTAAAAAAGAGATTTGGCAGAAATGGCAGGGGCAAATGCCTGTCATCTATAACACGGTTTCGCAGTAGCCACTACACCGAATATATAAACATATCAATACAGGAAAACAAATCATGAAAGCGATTGCAGACACACAAACGCAAAAAAAGAAACGTATTATTCAAATACTTAAAATAATCATGCCTATCGTGGGGCTAATCAGTATCGTGGTATTCCCGCCCTGGAACGGAATATGGGCTTGGATAAAACCATTACCTGACACTGTCCAAGAACAAGTTGATGACGCAGTTGGTCATGGATTGGATGGAATTATTGTGTATGTGGATGAAGCGGGCAACCCACCAGCATTTTATACAGCTGGCTGGAAAAACCGAGAAAATCAAATACCGGCCGACCCGCAATCATTATTCAAGATTGCCAGTATCAGCAAGTTATATGTCGCCGTTGCTACCACCAAACTGGTCAATGACCAACGCTTGTCGCTGGATGATACGCTCGCGGATCACTTTCCAGAACTTGTGGGAAGAATTGAAAATGCAGAAACAATCACCTTGAGATTAATGGTGCAGCATCGGAGTGGCATTCCCAATTATACCGACCAGCCTGATTTCGCATGGGATACCCCACCGAAAACCAGTGAAGAATCGCTTGAGTTGGTATTGGATATGCCTGCTGACTTTGAACCGGATGAAAAGTATAGT
>JAAEOP010000592.1 GCA_024223125.1 Chloroflexota bacterium | reverse complement strand
TACAAAAAAAGAGGCAACGATAATTAAGGCAAAAAGCACGATCACAAACACAATTGTAACTGTAGTATCCATTCTTCTTCTCCTGAATGTTTATCAAGGGGGGTAAGCATTGCACATCATTTCACACCCCAGGTAGCTCCATCTGCCCCGCATCGATGCGCTTCTGCCGCCTGCGGCTTTCAGACGCTCGCACAGCCTCAAACCCATTTAGCCGTCCCATAAACCCCAAATCGTCAAAAAAAGGGCTAATAAACGCTTTTAGATCGCCTTGCTGGTGGTAAACCACCGCAATTATGGTGGTTTACCACCAGTGTGCTTTTCTTCGATCAATTTAGTCAACCAGGCGTTAACCGATATCCCTTCACCCTTAGCCTGGCTGCGAACCCAAGCAGCCAGCTCCTCCGGCAGCCGCGCCGCCACTGTAGCCGAGCCTTTGTGCCGGTCGCGTTTCCGATCCTGCTTCGGTTCCTCCGGTTCTTCGCTGCGCTCCAGCTCCTTCAGATAACTGTCTGGTTCGCGCAAGCTAGCCAATCGGTCTCGATGCTTCGGGGGCGGCTTCTTAGCGACCATAATCTATCCGTTTGGCAACGGCGGCGTAGTCTTCGGCGCCGTTGCTTTTGGGGTCAAACTCAAAAATGGTTTGGCCCTGCTCGGCGGCTTCATCGAGGCGGGTGGTTAGCCGGACAGGGTCGGTAACGTGGTTACCAAATGTTTCGCTCAAGGCGTCCATCACCCGCTCCGATATATTGACCCCGGTTCGGTAGAAGGTTGGAATTACCCAATCAAGTGAAGTTCGATGGCCGGAGGTATCGGTTAGCTCGGCGGCCAGTTGCACAAATTGACGCGCACCCTCGGTTCCCAAAAATTGACAGGTGACTGGCAGGGCTAGTTCGTCGGCGGCCAGAATACCATTGAGGGCCAACATATCCAGGCTGGGCGGGCAGTCAATCAGGACAAAATCATAGTCGGCCTCGGCCAGGGCATTACGCAAGGTAAGCATTGCCGCTCGCGCATCTCTGGCACTGTTCATTGCTAATAGATCCCGGGCAATGGCAGTCTGCTCCCCACCGGCCAGAATATCCAGATTGGGCCTGGCCAGGTGTACCAAATCGGGTAGCGGATCCTCTCGCACCAGCAACCGCCATACGTCTTTACCATCAGTTTCAATGTCTAGAGCGGTGGAGGCATTACCCTGGGGATCGATGTCTAGCAGCAATACGCGCCGGCCTTCACTGGCCAGCCAGCCGGCCACATTGACCGTGGTGGTTGTTTTGCCGGTGCCGCCTTTGCGGCCGGCGATAGCTATTGTTCTCATTTAGGCTCCATTGTTATATTTGGTAACGGCACACCATCTGGCCCCTACGCTCCGCTCCCCGTCTCCGATTTCAGCCACCCCAACTGTACCGGCAACTGTAGCAGCCGATTGAAATCTACGTTGAAATGCAGTACCTTAATTTTTATCAAGACTGGCCAGGTTGCTCCGCACAATGCGGGTGTTGGGATGGTTGGGGCCGAGTTTAGCCTCAAAGATGGCCAAGGCCCGGTCATAGTAGGGCAAGGCCCCCTCGTAATCGCCCTGGGCTTGGAGCAGTAAAGCCAGATTGTTGAGGCTGGTGGCTGTGTCTGGGTGTTCTGGCCCCAACACTTTCTCGCGGATGGCCAAG
>JAAEOP010000591.1 GCA_024223125.1 Chloroflexota bacterium | reverse complement strand
GGCGGGCGCGTCTTCCAAGGCCGCTTCAGGCTCCGGGGAGGCTAGTTCTTCCGCCACAAAGTCATCTTGGTCGAATGATGACACCAGCGTTTCGGCCAGTTCAGCTTCTCGCGCAGCCGTTTCTTCGGCGCTGCCGGGCGCGTCATCGGCTGCTATTTCTTCGATTTTGGGCTGCTCCGGGGTCAAGTCCGCGGTGCAGTTGATGCATTTTGTTGCATCGGGTTGGTTTTCAGTTTCACAATATGGACAAGTTTTCATCATTTTTCTCCACAACATTTATGTTTAGCAGAAATGTGGCAATATTTTCAATTTCACTTTATTATACGCACGCGTGCCGAACAGGTTGCGTTTACGTTATGCCATACGGGTCAAAAAATTTGACAGGATTTACAGGATGGGCTGGATATAATTCACCAAAATCCTAAAGAACCACAATCTTGTCAATCCGTATCTTTTCAAAAAAGCGGGGAGACTTCGGAAGTCTTATGGACAGCGCGTCCAATCTCAATGGCTTCTCGGAGACTTCCGAAGTCTGTACCCCAAAATAATGAGCGGATACGTCAATCCTATCTAAAACAGAGCGTTTTTTTACCGCAAAAGCCGCCAAGTGCGCAGAGCGGCGCAAAGTTTTTTATGAGGCGTTTTAAATTTCTTTGCGCCCTTCGCATCTTTTTCTTGGCGAACTTTGCGGTAGAATCTACCAACCCAATTTGAATTATTCCAGAATTTCACTGCACTAAATACGAACATGAATGACATCATTTTTCTTCTGCACGGCCTGGGACGGTCAAGCTGGTCGATGAAGCGACCCGAATGGTGGCTTGCCCGCCAGGGCTACACCGTCTTCAACCTCAACTACCCTTCCCAAAAATTCGCCGTAAAAGAGTTGGCCCAATGGGTCGATGAAAAAGTCGCCCTGCACAACCACGACCCAGCGCGAAAAATC
>JAAEOP010000590.1 GCA_024223125.1 Chloroflexota bacterium | reverse complement strand
TCATCCCGAGTATTTTAAACTTCCTCCTTTTAAACAGGACATTGCAGGTGCGAAAAAACTGCTGGCCGAAGCCGGTTATCCTGATGGCATTGAATTAACCTGCAATGTGGGAAATACCAATGGTACCTGGGAGCAGGATTCTGTTGCCGTGCTCAAAGAAGATGCCGCCAAAGCCGGGATCAACATCAAAATGAATGTGATGCCGTCTGCACAATATTGGGATGTCTGGACAAAGGCACCTTTGAGTCTCACCAGTTGGACCCACCGCCCACTGGCTGTCATGGTATTGGGGCTGGCCTACCGCGCAGGTGTGCCATGGAATGAATCCAGCTATAATAATCCCGCCTTTGATGCAGCCTTAAACGAAGCGGAAGCAACATTGGATGTAGAATCGCGTCGGGCCAAGATGGAGAAGGTTGAAAAAATCCTGCAGGATGACGCTGTTCTGATACAGCCTTTCTTCCGGTCTGTTTTCACCGCAATTTCGACAGATGTAATTGGATTTGAAATGCATCCGACCCGTTACTACCGCTTTCACAAGGTCTCTATGGCTTAATTGGCAATAATGCAACGTCTGGTAAGGGCTTTTCCCCCTTACCAGACCCAAAAGCCAAATCGTATAATTAAGGAGTTAAAATGGTCTTGCTGCTTATAAAACGAATCGGTTTCATGCTTTTTACCATGGTTGTCGTATCGATCATTCTTTTCCTGCTTCTGGAAACAGGTCTTACTGGTGATCCTGCCACACGTGTCCTGGGTAATTTTGCCTCTGAAGAACAAAAAGAGATGTGGCGGGACCAGCATGGGTATAACCAGCCGACTATAGTGCGCTATGCAAAATGGCTGGGTAATTTTGCCACGGGCAACCTTGGAACGTCCATCCGCTACAAAGGCCCGGTAAAAGAAGTACTCTTACCGCGGTTATGGAATACAGCAATCTTAGGCTTCTGGACCTTTGCCATCATGATCCCTTTATCATTAATTTTAGGTGTCTTGTCAGGAATGAAGGAGGGTTCCATCCTGGATCGAACCATATCCGTTTTTGGCATTTTAACCACCTCCGTACCGGAATTTGCCAGTGCTGTATTTTTTTCAGCCCTTTTTGTATTTGGTTTAAAGTGGCTGCCGGGAACCAGCAGCATGGCAGGAGGGTTTGAATTCAAACAACTGATCCTTCCCGCCATGGTACTGGTGGTTTACGATTTTGGCTATGTTGCCCGTATGACACGGGCATCAATGGCCGAAGTAATGACATCCCAGTACATAAGAACGTCTGTATTAAAAGGTCTTCCCTACAGACAGGTGATTATCAAACATGCTTTGCGCAATGCATTAATAGCACCTTTTACAGTCATTATGTTGCAAATCAACTGGCTGTTGTCCGGCGTTATCGTTGTTGAATTTTTCTTTGCCTATAAAGGTTTTGGGGCACTGCTCCTGGAAGCTTCCTTGAATAATGATATCGCACTTTTAGAAGCCTGTGCAATGGTGGCGGTTGTTGTGGCTGTCAGCTCACAAACCATAGCTGATATCGGCTATACGTTTCTTAACCCGCGCATACGTTTCAGCTAAGGAGACTAAAAATGACGACTCAATCGACTACTCAAATGCCCTCTGGGGGTTATGGCGCAGCGCTTTTGCGTGCCATAAAATCTTTTGGGCTCCTGCGGGAAAGCTGGGTGGGAATGATCGGCGTTTTTCTGGTTCTGTTCTGGGCGATCGTTGCTATCTTTGCCCCATTGATAGCACAATTTGACCCCAACGCAGCTATTCAACCCTTCGCCAAACCGGGGGTGGTAGCCGCTTCGGGCAGTACGTTCTGGCTGGGCACTGACCACATGGGCAGAGATATCCTATCCCGTCTTGTCTGGGGATCACGTACCGTATTGATCTATGCACCCCTTGCAACCATTAGCGCCTACACTGTGGGTATTCTAATGGGGCTGATGGCGGGATACCGCGGTGGCCTGGTGGATGACATCCTGTCCCGTATTTCAGATATTATTTTATCCTTCCCCGTGCTGGTACTCTACATCATCGTCATTGCAACTATTGGTGCGTCAGGATTTAACATTGTTATTGCCATTACCTTTGCTTCCTCTCCTGGAATTATGCGTATTGTGCGTGGACTGGTACTGGACCTTCGCAATCGTGACTATGTTGCAGCAGCCCAAACCCGGGGTGAATCCGACTGGCGAATCATGCTGGTTGAGATTTTACCCAACGCTAGGGGGCCGCTTATTGTGGATGCCTGCCTGCGTCTTGGTTACGTCATTATTACCATTGGTGTCCTTGGTTTTCTGGGCCTTGGCCTTCCACCACCGGATCCTGACTGGGGAGGGATGGTAAATGAAACACGTCAAATGGCAATGGTTTTCCCCCATATGACCCTGTTTCCATGTATTGCAATATCTTCATTGATTCTAGGGTTTAATCTATTGGCGGACGGCCTGCGTGAAATCTCATTGCGTGATTGAAAGGTAAAAAATAATGAATGACAACCAAGAACCTGTACTGGTTTGTAAAGACCTCTGCATTTCATATTATACACGGGCCGGCGAAATACCGGCTGTCGTTGATTTTTCCTTGACGGTTAAGCCGGGCGAGACCATCGGTATTGTCGGAGAGTCAGGCTGTGGCAAATCGACGGTTGCCATGGCAATTATGCAGTACATGGGTGCCAACGGCGGTATCAAAAGCGGTAGTATTACGTTCAAAGACCGTGATTTAACCACTTTAAGCGAAGATGAATTGCGCAGCATTCGTGGATCAGAGATATCAATGATCTATCAGGAGCCTTTTGCTTCTTTAAATCCAAGTCTTAAAATCAGCACCCAGCTCATGGAAGTACCCCTGGCACATGAAAATATTTCCAAGGATGAGGCACGCAAAAGATCTGTAAAAATGCTGACTGATGTCAAACTGCCCGATCCTGAGCGGATCATGGAGTCTTATCCTCACCAGTTATCCGGGGGGCAGCAGCAGCGGGTCGTCATTGCCATGGGGCTTTTGTCTAAGCCGTCTTTGTTATTATTAGATGAACCGACCACTGCTTTAGATGTTACCGTGGAAGCCGGAATTGTTAAATTGATTGCCGATATCAGCAAAAAATTCGGCACTTCCCAGATATATATCTCCCACAATCTTGGATTAATATTAGAGACTTGCGACCGGGTATTTGTAATGTATTCCGGTGAAGTTGTAGAAGAAGGAACAATAAATTCTCTTTTTACCTGGCCGAAACACCCATATACTCACGGCCTTTTTTCCTGTATCCCTTTGCCGACCGCCGATAAAAATGCGGCTCCCCTTAAGCCGATCCGGGGGCAATTGCC
>JAAEOP010000589.1 GCA_024223125.1 Chloroflexota bacterium | reverse complement strand
GCCGATAATCTGGAACGCGCTTTGCAACATGGCGAGACAGAACCCGGTTTGGAACTGACGTTGAAGAGTTTCCAGGCAGCGTTAGCCCGGCACGGCGTGGAACCAATGACGGCCGAAGGAGAGCCGTTTGATCCCGCCTTGCATGAAGCCATTCACGTTATTGTCCAGCCTGATATGGAACCAGGAACAGTAGCGGCCGTGGAAACGGCCGGCTACACCTTAAACGGTAAACTGTTACGGCCGTCGCAGGTCATTGTCGTAGCCGCATAGAGGTTCCACCTTTCCAAAAGGTGGAACCTCTTCTCCGGCAAGTTGTCAGGAAACTTCAAGTGATGAATTACAAAGATTATTATCAAACATTAGGCGTGAGTAAAAGCGCCGACGAAAAAGAGATTAAAAAAGCATACCGCAAATTGGCGCGAAGCTACCATCCGGACACAAATCCAGATGACCACGCGGCCGAAGAAAAGTTCAAAGCAATCAATGAAGCATATGAAGTGTTGTCCGACTCAGACAAGCGGCAGAAGTATGATCAATTTGGCTCGCAGTGGCAGCAGTATGAACGTACCGGCGGCAGTATGAACGATTTCTGGTCACAGTGGGGTAACGCCAATGGCAGGCAGAGTAGCCAGCGAGTGTATACACAAACGATTGATCCGCAGACGTTTGAGCAGATGTTGGGCGGGCGCGGGGGTAGTGGCTTTTCCTCTTTCTTTGACTCGCTGTTTGGGGGGAGTGGCGGCCGCCAGCGCAGCGGTGGAGTTGACTTTACTGATTTTGCTGGGGGACAATCCATCACCCAACGCGGCCGTGACCTGGAATATGAAGTACAGGTGACATTAGACGAGGCGTTTCAAGGCACAACACGCACACTGCAATTCAATGACGGCCGTACCCTAACCGCTAAAATTCCACCCGGCGTAGAAACCGGCTCCAAAATTCGTCTGTCGGGCAAAGGAGAGCCAGGTATTGGCAGCGGTCAGCCTGGGAACCTGTACTTGATAATTGAACTGCTGCCGGATGCTCGCTTTGAACGGAATGGGGCTGATTTGACGGTGAACGTTCCGGTGGATGTATACACGACCGTACTCGGCGGCAAAACACCCGTAACCACTCTGGATAAAACAGTTTCTTTGACGATTCCTGAGGGGACAGCGAACGGCCGTCAATTCCGTCTGCGTGGTTTGGGGATGCCTTATCTGAAAAAACCAGAGAAGCGTGGCGACCTGTACGCCATTGTAGATGTGCAACTGCCACAGAAATTAAGCAAGCAGGAAAAAGACCTGTTCCGCCAACTGCGAGAGTTGCAGAAATGATTTTCTTGTATACCCGAATGGAAAGAACACGGATTTTCTCTGATTCTGATCGGTGTTCCTCCCTATCTGTGTTTATAACGCTTACCCGCCATCACCTCGCCGAGCAATGAGCAAAAAGGCGGCCCCTAACAAGAACAAAATCCCAATCCCGCCCAACGCATAAGGCAGAATAGTCGTGAAGTCAAAGACAGGAACGGCCGTGTCGGGTGTGGACGTGGCCGTTTCCCCGTTTCCAGTCTCATTACTTGTTGCAGCCGCATCGGCCAGGGCTGGCGGGTGTGTAGGTGCGGCCGTAACCGTAGGCACATCTGTTGCCGGCGGCGGGTAAGGGATGGGGTTGGCGGCGGTGGGAGAGATTGCCGTGACGGTGGGCGTCATCGTCACCATAGGCGTCAAATCTGTAGCGCTTAATGTGGTTACAGAAATGGAATCATCGGCCGAACCACCCACATTATCCGGTAAAGGACGCTCCCCCACTTTCACCTCCTGATCAACTTGCAACAACGCATCTTCGGCCAGACCGCTTATCTCCACAAGTTCCGCCAACGTCAACTCATACGTTAAAGCAATGCCAAACATCGTGTCGCCGCTACCGACGATATGGACAATGGTTCCATCTGGCTTGAGCCGCGCCTGGGGCAAACCGGGCAGCATACGCGAACCGTCAGGCAAGACGCTGTAGCCGATGATGATATTTTGCCCGGCCGTTAGCAATGAATCGGCCGTCAAGCTGTTGAAAGCATACAAATCAGCCACCGGCACATCTACTAAATCGGCAATGGTAAGCAGGGTGCCGCCGGGTTGGATGGTATAAAGGATACGGCCGTCAGGTTGTGCTGTGGGTGTTAAAAATGGCGTGGGCGACGGGGTGGGCGTTGGGGTGTTGGTGGGGATGGGGGTATCGGTTGGTAATGGCGTTTCAGTGGGCAGCGGTGTCTGGGAAGGGGATGGGGATGGTCCCGGTGTAAATGTTGGCGGCGGCACGGTGGGGGTTACATTGGGGTCGGCCGTTGGCGCGGCCGGCGGCGCCGGTGGGGCGGCAATACTGCCCGATTTGAACGCGGCGCTTAATTCGGCCGTTAGCTGCAAATAAAAATTGCCAAATTCCACACTCGGTTCAATATGGCTGCCTTCTCTCCACTCATTAAATGAGGTAATAATAATCATATCCGGGGCGCTGGCGGCCGCGCCACCAAAGCTGCTGCGATAAAAATCACCTCCGGCGCGGTCTCGACTGAAAGCGGCATCACCCCGTCCCACAAGAGTATCGTCCCAGCCAGGCATTGCCGTGCCCACCCAATATTTATAGCCGCCGTAGGTTGCGGCCGCGGCGCGGGTATTGTTGGCCCAGATTACGGCCGTACCCGCCGGATTGGCCGCCCAGGCAATGTTGTAAAGATGCAGCCCATCAAAGGCGTCCAGGTAAGCTGTGTTACCCCCTTCGGCAATCCATATGGAGTTGCGATCCGGGTCTACCGCATTGCGAATCCAGACCCAATCGGCCGGAGTCAAAATCCAGTTAGCCCAAAAGAAAATGACCGGTTTGCCATCTACCCGCAGGTAAGCGGGATGGTTGGTATGGGTTGCCAGCAATGTACGTAGAGCCTGGATGCGATCATCATTGCTGTTAAAAAAAGGACTGCCTGTTTCAAAGTCTACGGCCGCCTTGAAACCACTACCAGAAGCGATATTGAGCAGTGTTTGGAAATTGGGTTCAGTCTGGTTATTGGTTACTTCCGGCCCGTACCAGCTTTGCACAAAAGCATCAATGCCGGCCGATTGCGCCTCGCCTACATGCCGTTGAATAGTTCCCGCATCAGTGGAAAAGTAAGGATTAGGCGGTTGGTAAGGGGTTTTCCCCGGCCCAAAAGAATCGGGGCTGTACCAGGCATAATAGAATGCCAGCACCAGACGGGTTTGTCCTTGCGCGGCCGTAGATGGAGCCGTTTGCAGTGTGGCAAAAAATAGAAAAATCGGGATGAACAGAAGGTAGCGTCTAATCATAAGTATTTCGATTGATAAAAGATGTAGCGATGATCGTTTGGTGAAATAATACGTGTTGGCTGAGTTGCTGCCAGAAAATCGAGAAACGTGTGCGAAATTGTATGGTAATCTTCGAATTGCACAAATGCAGTTTTTTCTTGAATGCTGGCTTGCAAATCAAATAAAACAGGTGGTTTAGTCATCGAATTGATTCTCTCCGTTTGGCATTATTCAGATCGTGTTCAATCCACTTTTCGATAGGCCACTCTTTTACCAGTTCAATACGTTCAATTGCCCATTGAGAATATTCTTCCGACATATCACAACCCATCCAATAGCGCTTTAGTTGCTCTGCCACGACAGCGGTTGTTCCTGAACCTAGAAACGGATCTATAATCAAATCACCCTCGTTTGATGAGGCTAGAACGAGCTTGCGGAAAAGTTCTTCAGGTTTTTGTGTGGGGTGGGGTGTTGTTTCGTGCATACCGTTGCATGTAGTCGGAATCTCGATAACATCACGCGGTTTGGCGCCTCCTGGATGGGGACGCCAAATGTGTTTTTTCCCTTTGTTGCTACGGCCGTATTGGCTTGTTTCTGCCTGGGTACGTTCAGGATATTTGGTTGTGTGATTTCCATAAGGGATTCGCACATTATCTGTGTTGAACGTGAATTCTTTGCTTTTCCGAAAGTGCAATATGCTTTCGTGAGATCGGCCCCAATCAAAGCGAAGATTGGCTTTGTTTTTATAATGCCATACCAGCCAACGGCAACCTTTGAAGAATCTTGAAGCAGGAAGTTTGATATCGGCTAATATTTCTGAAAAACCACAGATGTAAAGTGTTCCAGATGGTTTTAATACACGCGCAGCCTGTTCTACCCATTTTAATGACCATTGTACATACACTTGTTGAGACTCGAAGGTGTCCCACTCTGCCTTTTTTATATTATATGGTGGGTCGGCAATGATTAGATCAACGGATTCGTTTTCAAGTAAGGAGAGCCAACGTAAGGAATCACCAACAAACATTTTGCCATTTGGATTCTGATACAGCAATTGTGGGTCAGATGCTTCTTTTTCACTTGGATCTATTTTGAGGAATTCCCCTTTAAGTAATTGTTTTTCAGAAAACAATGGGAGTTGATTGTCGGGGATATATTTGAGCGCTGGTTCTTGCAACAGTTGATGTAGAGGGTCGGCGTTGTCCATAGGTTTCAGAAACTCCTTGTAAAGCGATCTATTTGTCCGATTTGGAAACTGTCAATTTCCGCCAGGGCCGATGTAGCGATATTCTAACCGGGGTGCAGTGAAATCGGAGATGAGTTCCATGGCTTGCTCGGCTTCGCTGCGGTTCATGCGGGAAGAAAAGCCGGACAGCAGGTCTCCAAAACCAGGTATATGTTCATATTCTACAATGCGGGGTTGGCCGCTGATGCCGCCCATGTCGGCCGCTTTAGCAACAGCATCATTAAAATTACCTAGCTCATCTACCAGACCGGTTTCTAATGCCTGACGGCCGCTGTAGATACGGCCATCGGCCAACAATAACACATCTTCTTCCGGCAAGCCCCGTCCGTCCACAATAATGCGGACAAACTCAATGTATGATTCATCTACCGAGGTTTGTAGGATTGTTTGCTGTTCGGCCGTTAAGGTTTCCCACGGACTACCGATGGTTTTGTTGGGGCCGCTGACAACGCTGGTAATATCCACCCCCAGATTCTCGATTAGCTCCTGCATATTGTAGAGTGTCAGTACCACGCCCAGACTGCCAGTTGTGGTATCGGGGCGGGCAAAAATATAGTCGGCCGGGGCGCTGACATAGTAACCGCCGGATGCGGCCGTACCCGCCATACTAACAATAATAGGCTTTTCAATTTCCTGGATGACTTCATAAATTTGAGCCGAGCCGGTAACAGTACCACCGGGGCTGTCTACTCGCAGCAAAATTGCTTTAATAGAATCATCAGCAGCAGCAGCGCGTAAATCGCCAATGACGGTGCCGCTAACTGCGCCGGTCGTGACCTGGGTTTCGTCGCCGTGGGTGATGATGCCTTCTACCCGCACCACGGCGACGGCATCACCAAAGCCACCGGAACTGGTGGTGGGAGCGGCCGCGCCTAAAAAAGCCATACTAAACATGGAAGTCATAAATAATGTGGCGCAGGCACACACAGGCAGCATAAAACCGATGGTGACAGCCAGCAATACCCACAGGGGATTACGGCCGCTGCCGTCCGTTTTTATCTCAATCAATTGTGGCTGGGTTTCAGCAGAGCGGCCGTCTATTGGCGCCATTTCTACAATTTCTTCAATATCTTCTGTCATAACAGACTCCTAATTAAATAGTGATTGGTGGATAGTGGTTAGCGGTTGTTTTTACTATCCACCAACCGCTAACCACCATCCACAATAACGATATTATACGCATCCTGGTAAGCAGGTTAAAATCTGCTCATGTTCCCCTTGTGAAAAAAAGAAACTGTGCTATTATCCTGCCCCGTTGCACAGCAATTACAATTAAATACTTCTGCTGCTTTCCGCTCTTAGTAACGTCACTGGCGCTAAAGGGGCAAAAGCTCGCTAGAGTAATTCCAAGGAAAGGAGGTATGCAACGTGCGTGAGTACGAAGTAACCATTATTGTTCAACCACAATTAGATGATGCTGGTCGTGATGCCTTAATTGAGCGGGTTACCGGTTGGCTGACTCACAGTGAAGATGAAGCCGATCAGCCAGTCATCAATCACTGGGGTATGCGCCAGATGGCTTATCCGATTAACGATCAAAAGCAAGGATATTATGTGCTGTATGAAGCCAAAATGGACCCGGCACAAGTTAAAGATACAGAACGCAATATGCATTTCGTAGAAGATTTGCTGCGTTATCTGATTGTGCGGAAAGAAGGGTAGTAACCGATTAGACCCGCGAGGTTTGCGGCCGTAGGTCGCTTGAAACCTCGCAGGTCTCCGACAATAAACAAGAATATCGGGAAACGATGAGGTGGACGGCATGAAAAAAGGGCTGAATAAGGTAATGCTGATCGGCTGGGTAGATGATGAACCGGAAGTGCGACACACGCCTACAGGACGGCCGGTTGCTTCCTTTAGCCTGGCTACCTCACGTTCCTGGACTTCTTCTGAAGGAGATCATCACGAAGAGACGGAATGGTTTAATATTGTAGCTTGGGGTAGCCTGGCTGAACTGTGTGAAAAACGTCTGGGACGGGAGCATCAGGTTTACGTTGAAGGACGATTGCAAACACGGGGCTGGGAAGACAACCAGGGTCGCCACCACTTCCGTACTGAAGTGGTGGCCCATGAACTAATCGTATTGACAAATACGATGGGAGAGTATCATGAGTAGGAGACGACAATACCGCAAAAGCACCCGGAAAAAGGTTTGCGCTTTTTGTGTAGATAGAACCAAACATATTGATTATAAGCAGCCGGATGTGTTGCAGCGATATATGAATGAATACGGCCGTATCCGGCCTCGCCGTCAGACAGGCACCTGCGCCAAACATCAACGAGCGTTAGCTAAAGCGATTAAACGGTCTCGTCACATTGCTTTGCTGCCGTTTGTGAAAGAGTAAAATGAATTGCGTAGGGCACTGTCTTACATAATTTCGTTTTGTGCGAATTAATAAACAGAATGGCTAATAAAAACAAACAACAAGCCGCAGATGAACAACAGCGGCAAACACGTAAAGAAGTTCTCGTAGCCCGTAAACAGCGCGAACAGACCCGCAATATTTATCTTGCAGCAGGGTTGGTGCTAGGGCTGCTGGTAGTGGTATTTCTCATCGCCATTATCAACGAGTTGTTTATCTCCCCGAACAGGGCGGTGGCCGAAGTGAACGGTGAGGAAATTTCATTGAGCGATTGGCAGGAACGAGTCGCCTTTGAACGGGCACAGCGCATCATCTTGCTGAACAATCAACTGGCACAAGTAAACGATGTAGGTCTGGTGCAGCAATTTTCGGGACAGACAATTAATGAGTTGATGCAGCCAGACATTATGGGTCTGACTATTTTGAACCAGATGACGGAAGATGAGGCCGTGATGCGTGCGGCCGAAGAACGGGGCATTACGGTGACGGATGAAGAAGTGGATGTCGCCATTGGCGAGTCGTTCAGTTACTTTGGCGGGGAATCGCCCACACCTTTCCCAGAACCAACACAAACGGTAATGCCGACGCCCTCTATTACGCCGATTCCCACGGCCGTCATAACAGAATTGCTGCCTACCCAAACCCCCTTCCCCCCGCCGACTGTGGGACCAACCAGTACGCCATTGCCCACCGCAACGGCCGTGTCCAAAGAAGCATTTGACGAAGAGTTTAGCAATTACCTGGCTGGATTTTCCGATCTAGGCGTTAACGCAGAGATGTTCCGTGAGGCTGTACGGATACAGCTTTACCGTGACAAACTGGCCGATGACCTGGCCGAAGAACTTACCCTAACGCAACAAGCAGACCATGCCAGCTTCTACTACCTGGGTTTTGACAACGAGGAAGAAGCTAACGCGGCCTTCACCCGGATTCAAGATGAAGGCTATCTGCCCCTCTGGAATGAGATTCGCAGCCGACCGTTTGACCCCGAAGCGCCATCAACCAGTATTGCTTCTGAAGTGTTGTGGCGAAACCAGGTAGATTTGGAACAGGGCTTTGATGCCGAATTTGCGGCCGAAGTTTTCAGCTTGCAATTGAACCGACCCAGCGACATTTTTGTGCAGCCGGTAGATGAAGAAAATAATGGCTACTTTATCATTATGGTCAGCGGCCGTGAAATGCGTGACCTGACTGAAGCGGCATTTCAGCAAGCTAAACAACAAAACCTTTCCAGTTTTATTGGCCAACAGTTGACGGAAAACACAGTCACATTTCCGGAATATTTTGAAGGACGCGCCCCCGACCGGCCCCGTCTGGACCCGGTTTTCCTGACACCACCAACGGAGACGCCGGCAGCGCCGTTACCAGACCTGCCAGCGCCTGATGATCCTTCCTCTGACGGGCAATAATCAATTGTGTGGGAGATTGAGAGATTGGAGATTCGTCCCAATCTCCTAATGTCTCAATCTCTCAATCTCAGTATGCAGTCTGACGGCCGTGCCTGGTTAGAAGGCCTCCTTTCAATAGAAGCTGCGGTAGCGGCCCAAAACCGTGACATTGAAGGCATCTTCATCCGCCGTACACAAAAGCGGAAATATGACCGGCGATTGGCTCGTTTGCAACAAACGGCCGTTAAGGCCAGTATTGCTGTAGATTGGGTAGATGATGCTTTCATTGAAGCGCGTGTCAGTGGGCAGTCACATGGCGGGGTCATTGCCGCCGTTGGCCCACGCTATTTTGTGGGTTTGGATGATTTGGTTCGGGGGACTGTACGGCCGTTTATCGTCATGTTGGATGGCGTCGAAGACCCCTTTAACTTTGGTCAGGCAGTACGCGCTTTGTATGCGGCCGGAGTGACTGGTATTGTGCTGCGGCCGCGTAATTGGTTGTCGGCGGCGGGAACAGTAGCTCGCGCCTCGGCCGGAGCGACGGAACTAATGCCTTTTGCGGTAGCCGATACGGCCGTGGAAGCGGCCGACCATCTGCGTCAACGAGAATTGACCATCGCCTGTACCAGCCGCCAAAAAGCGATCTCCATTTACGATGCCGATCTGACCGGCCCTCTGTTTATGCTGTTGGGGGGAGAAAAACGAGGTATTACCCGTTCCTTCATGGATCAGGCAGACATTCGTTTGCAAATCCCCTACCAACGATCACAATTTTCCCCTTCACTGGGCGTTACTGCCTCGGCCGCTATTCTGGGTTTTGAGGTGATGCGCCAGCGCCAATCATGAACTCATGAGCGACAACAACCCATCAGAAACTAAACGATGGTTGAAGGTGTTAAATGTTCTTGTTCCGTTAGGGTTAACGGCCGTTGCCCTATTCATTACTCTGGAAATTAGCTTGCGCTTGTTTTACCAGTTGATCCCCATTGAAGTGTGCGCCGCCGACCCCATCATTGGCACTTACCTCTGTCAGCCCTATTTTGAATACGACAAACCAATGCGAATCGGGTACAAATATGAGCCTGGGTTTCGGCTGGAAGGGTTGTGGAACCCAGCCAACCCCTACTTAGCCAATCCCGAAAACAGTACTGCCCCTACAGATCGGGACGACTCTTTCCCCTATGTTTTTGAAACAGATGAGATGGGTTTTCCCAACAGCCAGTATGAATGGCAAGATGAATATGATGTCATTATTGCCGGAGATTCCTTCACCATTCGTACCGCGCCTAAAACGTGGATCGAACTGTTAGCTGAACAAACCAGCCAGGATATTTTGACATTGGGCGCCCCCAGTTGGAGTACACTCAATGAGGTGGAAGCGATCAAGCAGTTTGGCCTGGACAAGAAACCGGATTGGGTGGTTGTGATGTTTTTTGAAGGCAATGATCTCATCAATACCGGCCAATATTTGGAACGGCGAGACAGCGGTCTGGATTGGCGTGAATATGATATGCAGGATGTCCTCTTGCGGCGCAAATTGATCACACCTCATTTTGCCCGTTATCTGTGGGGCAAACTGTTTCCGGCAGAAACGGCCGAACCGCAAAAATACCGTTATCCCGTGGTAGCCAATACGGAAGTGGGAGAGATTGAAACGGTCTTTAAGGAAGTTCATCTGCTGCCGTTGAGCGCCGATTATGAAACGTTGGCCCAGTCGGATGAGTATGAGGCGATAGCTCAGGGATTGCGGGAGTTGGAGGGGTTGGTAGAAGAACAGGGGGGACGGCTGCTGCTGGTGTATATTCCCAGTAAGGAACATCTGTTGTGGTCGCGGGTATGGGATGAGACGGATGTGAACAATGTGTTGGAGCGGACGGTGACAGTGAGTTTGAGTGAGGGAGATCACGGCCGTTTGCAATTTGAGCCATCCTATCTGAACTATAATCAATTCAATGAAAATCAGCGGGCACAAGAGCAGTTGCTAACCGACTTTACAACCGAAGCAGGCATTGAATTTTTGAACCTGACGCCACTGTTCTGGCAAAAAAGCATTGCTGAAGGGGAATTGTACCATTATGGCGACCCTCATTGGAATCAGGCTGGCAATCAGTTGGCGGCGGACGCTATTACGGATTACTTGAATGAGAATGCAACGAATTTTGGAAGGAACGAATAGTATTGATCGAGGAAATTTGTTTATTCCTTAATTCGTTGTACTCTTGACACCGTCCATATGCTGGGTATTGCCATGCCCAGTGACGATGAACAGTTGGAATGGAATTTGCTGGCGCTCGGTTTGACAGAAGAGATGGCCGTACCTCGTGCCCAAAACTGGCGCGGCTCGCTTGGGATTAGAGATAAGTCAGTGTCACTAACACAAAATAAAAAAGACAGAAGCATTCGTGAACGTATTGAAGGCGTTTTCAAGTCCAGGGTGAACATGGCTTGCACAAAACTACAGAGCAAAAGTGCGTAATAGTTTCATTTTTCACAAACAATGTGGACAGTTGGTTTCAACGAGCTACTGCTTGGGATGGTTTCAAGCAAGGAGTACAAAATGAGTGTCACCCCTATCCAAAATAAACAAAAAAAGAAATATGATAAACTACTATGGCAGGCGACAGCTTGTGTGTTATGCGGCACGAACTGTGGCCTTGAGGTAAAGGTAGACGGCCGACACATCGTCAAGGTGCGCGGCGATAAAAACAACCCCGTCTCCGCAGGCTATTTATGCCAAAAGGCAGCCCGAATTGATTATTACCAAAACCATTTGCGTCGCCTCAAAAACCCACTTAAAAAGCAACCCGATGGTTCTTTTGCACAGATTGATTGGAATACGGCCGTTCGAGAAATTAGTGACAAGCTGGTTCACTTGCGAGACACGCACGGCGGACATTCAATTGCCTACTATGGCGGTGGCGGACAGACAAACCATATGCCTGGCGCCCACGCCACTTCATT
This sequence comes from Chloroflexota bacterium, assembly GCA_024223125.1. The sequence continues at coordinate 46,589 of JAAEOP010000589.1, read as the reverse complement.
TCGAGCCGCCATTGGCACACCCTACATTTATTCCTCGCTAGCCCAGGAAAAAACGGGAGACTTTTGGGTCAACGGCAAGCTGTTTGGCCGCCAAACCTGCCATCTCACCGAAAGGATTCACCATGCAGATTACGCGATCTTGATTGGCACCAACCCTTTTCAATCACATGGGATTCCACAAGCACGGCGCATCTTGCGCGACTTCGCCAAAGACCCCAATCGCACCCTGGTTGTCATTGACCCACGTCGCACAAAAACGGCCGAACTGGCCGATATTCACATTCCAATCAAACCAGGAACCGATGCTTTTTTAATGACGGCCATACTGGCCATCATTGTACAAGAAGGGTTAGAAGACAAAGATTTCATTGCCAACCATACCGTTGGTTTTGAGACGCTGCGAGAACTGTTACTGGCAATTGATGTGACGGATTATTGTCAAAGGGCAGAAGTGGATACGGCCGTTGTCTTTGAAGTCGCTCGTGGCTTTGCAGCGGCTAAGGCAGGCTGTACCCGCCACGATTTAGGAGTAGAGATGAGCTTACACAGCACACTCAACACCTATCTGGAAAAGCTGCTCTTTCTTATTACAGGCAACTTTGGCAAAGAGGGCAGTAATAATTTACACACCCAACTCCTTCCGGTAATCGCCCATTCCAAAGAACCAGAGCAAGGGGGTATCAGAACCAAAGTTACCGGAATGAAAGAAATCAGCAAAATCTTCCCACCTAATATTTTGCCGCTAGAAGTCAACACCGATCATCCAGAACGTCTGCGTGGCTTATTCATTGACGGCTCAAATCCCTTGCAATCAGCCGCCGATACCCAAGCATATGTAGAGGCGTTTAGTAATTTGGATCTGGTCGTTGTGATTGATGTGGCTATGACAAAAACGGCCGAGATGGCTGACTATATTCTGCCTGCTCAGACCCAATATGAAAAATGGGAGGCTTCATTTTTTAGCTGGAGTTTCCCAACCAATTACTTTTTTCTGCGGCGGCCTATCATTGAAGCGGAAGGAGATACCCTGCCGGAACCTGAAATCTACTTCCGCCTTTTGGTCGCTATGGGAGCCATCCCGGAAACATTTCCAGAATTGGAAGCGGCGGCCAAAAAACATCGGGAACAACCAGAAAAGGGTATCTTCCCCATTGCTTTCCAAAAAGCTATGCAAGAAAACCCAGCGTGGCGTAAATACCAATCAGCAATCTTATACGCCACACTAGGCAAAGCATTGCCAAACGAAGCCCAGACGGCCGCTGTGCTGTGGGGATCATCCCAATTCTATGTAGGGCGATATGAAAAACAAGTGATGCGCGCCGGCTATGAAGGGGAAGGTTTTTTGTTGGCTGAAAATCTGTTTAACGCTATTTTGGAAACAGAAACACATGTACCCATTAGCGCCCACACCTATGATGAAACCTGGGAGTTGGTCAAACATAAAGATGGTAAAATCCATTTGCCTATCCCAGAAATGCTCATTGAAATGCGGGAATTAGAAACGGAGAAGCTCTCTCATCCTGAGTACCCCTATATTTTGGCTTCGGGTGAACGGCGAGACTATAATGCCAATCAGATCATGCGTGATCCTGATTGGCGGCGCAATGATCCTAATGGAGGACTACGCATCCATCCTGAAGATGCGGCCGCTTTAGGTATTGGTGAAGGGCAGCAAGTTTATTGCGAATCAGAACGAGGAGGTCTTGAGGTTGTCGCCATAATGGATGATCGCCAGCGTCGCGGCTTTGTCTCACTGCCACACGGCTATGGCATGACCTACCCTGACTTGCAAACGGAGGAGATGGTACAACATGGACCACGGTTAAATGTGATGACCGCTTCCTCTTATAGCGATCCATTGGCTAAAACACCTTACCATAAATATATTCCGGTGCGGCTGCAACCTTTACCTATTGCGGCCGATTGAAAAGATTTATAAGCATTGTTCAAAACTATGATTCTATTTGTTGCACAATAAATTCGTAACCATTCAGGTGCCCGGCACTTCATTACCAAGTCTACTGGAGTAGCACACTCGTTTATAAGCGCCGGGCAGATGGGGGGGGTGAATGGTTACATAAATTCTGTGTTTTTGGAGTATTTCATGACCCACTCAGGTTTGATTCTTGACCCCAATATTCTTGCAGCCCCTACTTACAATCGCGGCATGACTGTGAAGAATTTACCATCCTCTGTAAACCCGACTGATATGGTGCAAATGGCCTCAAACGAGAATCCATTGGGACCATCGCCGCAGGTTATCACGGCTGTACAATCGGAAGCGTGGAGGCTGTCTGTTTACCCACCCGGCGACGGAGAGCAGAATTTGCGAGCAGCGCTAGCAGAAATGCACGGCCGTTCTGGAAACGGCCGTTACCTGACAGCCGACAATATTATCGTGGGGAATGGCGGGCTGGATGTACTCGATTTTGTCGCCCGTGGCTTTGCTAAACCAGGCGATGAAATCATTATAAGCCACCCCACATTCAACTTTTTTGAGATTACGGCACGCCGATTGGGAGCCAGTATCGTAAATGTACCGCTGGACAGTGGTTTTGATTATGACGTGGAGGCTGTTTTGGCGGCCGTTACGGAAAAAACGCGAGTGGTGTATGTGTGCAATCCTAATAATCCGACAGGTAATCTTGTATCGGCCGCATCTATTGACCACCTCATGCAAAACCTGCCTGAACGTGTACTGGTATTGTCTGACGAAGCTTATAATCATTTTGCCGATGACACATTTCCCGATACTGGCAAATACATTCATCAGGGTCGAAATTTGCTGCAACTCCACAGTTTTTCAAAGGTGTTTGGTTTGGCTGGTCTGCGCTTGGGATACGGCATTACCAGGCCAGAAATTGCGGAATATTTAGCGCGATTGAAACGGCCGTTTCATCTTGGCCGCCTAACAATTATAGCCGGATTAACGGCCGTTAATGACCAATCCCACGTCCAAAAAACGATTAAAACGATGGTTAGCGGACGGGGTTGGCTAACAAACCAATTGACAGAGTTAGGCCTGAAGGTGTATCCCAGCCACGGCAACTTCTTACTCATGGCCGCCGGTATTCCCGGCCAGGAATTAACGCAACAATTGCTGCAATATGGCATCATCGTCAGCTCCGGTCAGCAACGTTTTGGTTTACCCGACCATATTCGGGTAACAGTTGGTTTACCAGAACATAACCAACGTTTGGTTGAAGCAATGGCTTCAATCTTGAAGTCCTATAAAGCCTTATTGGAAACAAGAAATTAGACAGGATTTACGAGATTAACAGGATGAAATAATCCTGTTAATCTCGTAAATCCTGCCAGAAAAGTTGTTTCCGATAATGCCTTATAAATAATACGAGGAGAATATATGGTGAACTTAACTGGTGGCGAAGCCATCGTACAATCCCTTATTGCATTAGATGTAAACACAATTTTTGGCCTGCCCGGTGTACAAAATGATGGGTTATTCAATGCACTGCATGACAGTAAAGACAAGATTCGCGTGATTCATACACGCCATGAGCAGGGAGCGGCTTATATGGCGATGGGCTATGCGCTGTCGCTGGACAAGCCAGGTGTGTATTGCGTTGTGCCTGGCCCTGGATTTCTAAACACAACAGCCGCCCTCTCCACTGCCTATGCAACCAATGCCAAAGTTCTTTGTTTAACGGGGCAAATTCCTTCGTCTGCAATAGGCTGTAACATTGGCTTGCTGCATGAAATCCCAGATCAACTAGGTATGATGCAGCGACTAACAAAGTGGGCGGCCCGGATTAATACACCGGAAGAAGCGCCACAGTTGTTAACGGCCGCTTTTTCACAATTACTCTCCGGCCGGCCACGTCCCGTCGGGCTAGAAGTGCCAATGGATGTGCTGACAAAACGGGGAGAGATCGATCTCACCCTAGTAGAACCAGAAACTGAAACACCGCCACTCGATTTAGAAGCAATTAATCAGGCGGCCAAGCTGTTGGGCAAGGCAAATAACCCCATGATTTTTGTAGGCGGTGGAGCCATTAATGCCGGTGAGGCAGTGCAGGCATTGGCCGAAACCTTGCAGGCTCCTGTTTTTTCAGGGCGAAATGGGCGTGGTGTTTTCAGTAATCGACATTATCTGAGCATGGTGGTTGAAGATGGGTATGATATGTGGGCGGAGGCCGATGTGGTGGTGGGGATTGGGTCACGCATGTACCGTCCTTTATCACGCTGGGGGTTGGATGATGAGATAAAGATTATTCGTATCGATATCGATCCAGAAGCGCATAATACGGTTGCTCCCCCAGCAGTGGGCATCATAGCCGACAGCCAGGAAGCGGTAACGGCATTGATTTCTGCTTTGGGCAAATATAACCGGAAACGGCCGTCACGCCGGGATGAAATGCTGGCTCACAAAGCCGCCATGGCGGAAAAGTATGCTCAACTTGAGCCACAGCTCTCATTTGTCAAAGCCATTCAGGATGAATTGCCAGAAGATGGTCTGTTTGTAGATGAAGTAACGCAAATTGGCTTTGCGGCTCGATTTATGTTGCCCGTTTATCATCCGGGCAGCTATATTTCTACGGGCTATCAGGGAACGTTAGGCTTTGGGTATCCCACTGCGCTGGGTGTCAAGGTCGCCCATCCTGATAAACCTATTTTGTCGGTATCAGGGGATGGCGGCTTTATGTTTAATGTGCAGGAATTGGCAACGGCCGTTCAGCATCAAATTAGCCTTGTTACCTTGGTCTTTAATGATGGCGCCTTTGGCAATGTGCGCCGGATGCAAAAGGAGGATTATAACGGCCGTTTTATTGCGTCCGACCTGCATAATCCCGATTTTGTAAAAATGGCTCATGCTTTTGGCGCACAGGGTCTGCGGGCTAAGACGCCAAACGATCTGCGTCGGGCAATTCGTCAGGGCTTTACTGAAAAAGGGCCAACCCTCATCGAAATCCCTGTGGGTGAAATGCCAAGTCCGTGGCCTATCGCTTACCCGCCTCCAAATAGGGGCAAAGGAAGTTAACAAGATATTCCTATGGCATTCAAATCAATTGGCGCATTGACAATTGGGCAAAGCCCACGCCCAGACCTGGTTTCGCCACTTATAAATCTACTGCCAGAAAATTGTCAGATTATCCAGGCTGGCGCTTTGGATGGTCTGACAAAAGCTGCTCTACCGCCCATTCACAGTGGAACCTATCCGCTCACAACGCGAATGCAAGACAATTCATTGGTAATGATTGAAGAAGCTTTTCTGGCTTCAAAATTACAGCAGGCACTCGACCAATTAGAAAAACAAGGCGTTGTTTCCACGATTTTACTGTGCGCTGGCACATTTGCTGATTTGCAGGGAATGTGCCCCTTGTTCAAACCATTTGCTATTGGTCGTGGCATCTTGAATTCTCTCGACTTAAATAAGATTGGCCTGATTTCCCCCATCAAAGAACAAGAAGCTCCCATTCGGCAGCGTTGGCAAGCGGCCGATTTTCAGCCCACTGTCTGGACGGCCGATTTAGCTCAGCAAGATAAACAGTTCAGCCAACAGCTTAACGAGCAGATCGAGGCCAACCATCTGGAATGTATTGTGCTGGATTACGTAGGACATCCGGTGTCGCAGGTTGCAAAATTAAGGGAAACGGCCGTTATCCCCCTACTTGATTTAGGCCAATTAGCCATCGCCGCCCTGTCGGCAACCTTGTAAATAATCTATTCGGAGTGAAAAATGAAAACAATTCTGATTAAAAACGGCAACACAGTGCTAGGACAAACTGTTTCTCAAAATGACCTTCTAATTCACGGCGAAAAAATTGCCGCAGTCGATGATTTGTCCAGTGTGAAGGCTGATAAAACAGTCGATGCCACGAATCTACTTGTTTTGCCTGGTGGCGTAGATACACACGTTCACTTCAATGATGTTTTTATGAACACCATTAGCGTCCATGATTATTACAGCGGCACATTAGCAGCTGCATTTGGCGGCACGACCAGTATCATTGATTTCTCCAATCAAGAGCCGAGTGCGACGTTGATGAGTACGATTGACAATAAGCATCAGGAGGCCAACGGCAAGGCGCTGATTGATTGGGGCGTTCATCCCGTCATCACTCAGCCAACAACCGCAACAATAGCTGAAATTCAAGACGTTGTGGCAGCCGGATCCCCCACCATCAAATGTTACATGACCTATCGCCAGGAAGGGTTGATGATTGAGGAGCCAGACCTGCGCCGTATTTTGGCTGGTTTGCGTGATGCGGGTGGCATGTTGCTGGTACATGCGGAAGACAACGATCTGATTGAAGTCAACATCCCTCGCTTTTTGGAAGCGGGGCTTACCAGCGCTATTTACCATGCTGAGAGTAAACCGCCACAGGTTGAAAATAGAGCCATTGCCAACTGTATCCAAATGGTACGTGAGGTGGGCGGACGGCTTTTTATTGTCCATCTAACCACATCTGAAGGCGTGGCCATGGTGGGCACAGCACGGAGTCAGGGGTTGGATGTGTTAGCCGAAACCTGTACCCATTATCTTCTCTTTACAGATGAAATGCTGCGCCGTGAGGATGGCATCAAGTGGATATGTTCGCCTCCTTTACGTGACCAGGCGGCGCAAGATGAATTGTGGCAGGGTGTGGGAGACGGCCGTTTACTCCAAGTCACCTCTGATGATGCCGCTTACTCTTGGGAAGCCACCCAGTACGGCAAAGATCGCTTCGACTTGTGCCCCAATGGCATGGGCGGCATCGAACCGCGCTTCAACTTGCTCTATTCCGAAGGGGTGGCCAAAGGGCGCATCACGCTGCCCCGCTTTGTAGAGTTGGTTGCCACCAATCCAGCCCGCAACTTCGGCCTCTATCCACAAAAAGGAACCATATTGCCTGGAGCCGATGCCGATATTGTGCTGTTTGATCCGACAGCAACATGGACAATGGGACAGGCCACTTCCCACTCTTGCAATGATTGGCACGCCTACGAAGGTATAGAAATAACGGGCAAAATTCAGAAAGTGTATTCACGCGGTGAATTGATTATTGACGGTGAAGAATGTCTGGCACAAAAAGGACGAGGACGTTATCTACACCGACGTTTAGAACTATGAAAAATAGAACAAAACCATCCATTTATTCAGGTGCAACACCATCTCAAGTAGCCGCAGATTTGGCACAGCTCCTCAACTTCCAAGCTGAGGGCATTCCCCTGGACGAGTTAGAAGCCATGATTTCTCGCCATCTGCTGCCTCATTTAATACGCTATGATCAGCCCAGCTTTCAATCTATGTTTAATGCCTTTCCTTCGGCCGAGGCAACGCTAGGCGCACAAGTTATGCTCGCCACCAACCAAGGAGTCACCAATTGGCAAGTTTCTCCAGGTGGCGCCATGCTGGAAGAGCTTTGCGGTCACGCTTTGTGCCGCCTCTTTGGATTAGGTGCAGATGCTGATGCCACATTTATGTATTCTGGAACTTATGGTAATCAGCAGGCATTGTATATGGCTTTGCATCGGTATGCAGAACGTCAAGGTTTTAATCTGGCGCAAAAAGGAATTGCTGGATTTTCCGCGCCAGAACGGTTGGCTATTTTGGTTGCTGAAGGGGCTCATTTTTCGTTAAAACAGGCTGCTCGCATGTTGGGATTGGGAGAAGATTGCCTGATTCAGCTACCATTGGACGAGCAATGGCGTGTTGATGTGGATGAAATGAAGGCTATCGTGGCGGCGAAACGGCCGTTTCATGACATTGTGTGCATGGTGGCAACCTCAGGAACCACATCTACCGGCGCCATCGACCCCATTGCTGCAATGGCAGATTTGTGTGTGGAAACGGGAGCGTGGCTGCATGTGGACGGAGCTTATGGCTACGCCTATAAATTAGTTCCCGAATGGGCTGATCTATTTGCCGGAGATGACCAAGCTGATTCAATTTCCTGGGATCCACATAAGCAGCTTGGCGCGCCAATTCCCAATTCGATTTTGTTTGTTAAGCAGCGCGCCGACTTTGCCAGAATGGCGCTCCACAGCCACTATTTCAATCGGGCTGAAGACAGTGAGCCAAACCCCGGTCTCAAATCGCCGCCATCAACCCGACCCATGTCGGCGCTGCCGCTAGTAACAATTTTGCGCGGGCAAGGATTGAGTCAGGTAGTGGAAAGACTGCGTAAGCCATTGGTTGCGATTCATACACTGGCTGACTATATCCACACCTTGCCAGATGTTGAATTATGCCACCAGCCGGATACGGGTATTCTCTGTTTCCGCATGATCCCAATTGGGAAATCTGAGGCAGAGCTGGACAAGCTGCAAAACCAACTGTTTACACGCATCATGTCTACGGGAGAACGTTCCATTTCTATCACAAATCTAGGAGGGAAGAGCGTACTGCGACTGGTGATCGTATCGCCGCACACAATGTTTGCAGATTTACGGGAAACGGTTGACCTATTACGTCAAACGATTGATAAATTTTAGTAAATGCCTAAAGTAACTGTACAGGTGCGACGCACTTTTCCCAGAGTAATGTCAATGCCGCTGCTCTTTGCAAGTGCGTCGCACCTCTGGAAGCTGAATAGTTACTGCCTAAAAATCATTTCCCATTTGTGGTATTTTTGCATAGTGTGACACAAAGCCGCTTGAATAGCTGTTGTGACTGTTGGAAATAGGACACAACCCGATGTACTGCCATCAGCACCCTACCAGAGCATACGTTGCTAGCAACGGCGGAGTGTAAAAAGTGGTAGCCTTCGGTTTTTTCTGGTCTCCTATATAACATGCCGTGGATCTAAGGCGTCCCGCAAGGCATCACCAATGTAGTTGATTGATACTACCGTCAGAAAAATCATCAGGCCAGGGAAAACAGCTAGCCAAGGGTGCAGTGTCATGTGTTCCTGGGCATTATTCAAAAGGTTGCCCCAGCTTGGTGTAGGGGGTTGAATGCCAAAACCAAGAAAGCTCAGCCCAGACTCCAGCATAATGGCAAAGCCCAACGCCAATGTAGATTGTACAATGATGGGGCTAATAGCATTAGGCAAGATGTGGCGTGTCATAATTCTAAAGTCAGTTGCGCCCATTGAATGGGCGGCTTCAACATACTCCATTTCACGAATAGATAAATACTCCGCACGCAGCAAGCGTGAGACGGTCATCCATGAAAGAAAACCAATGACAAGGGCAATCGTCATAACACTATTGCTGGTAAAAAGGGGTATCTCTATTTCTCGTAAGATGGTACCTAACAAAATAAGGATGAGTAACGAAGGCAATGTTAAGGCAATATCGGTGATACGCATGAGGAAATTGTCTATCTTTCCCCCAAAAAAACCGGCAGCAGCGCCAATAGGCATGCCAATGATTAGCGTGATGGCGACGACCATTAAGGCCACAGAAATAGAGATTCTTCCACCATAGAGAATCCGGGTAAGCATATCTCGGCCGAGTGGATCAGTTCCCATAGGGTGTTGCCATGAAGGTGGCTGTAACCGACTAGAAATATCAGATACATTGGGGTCATAAGGGGAGAGAAAAACGAAAATTACGCTAAGCAGAATGATGACTAACATAGTAGAGCAGATGATAGCAGCCGGATGTTTTCGAAACCGTCGCCAAATTATCGATCTCATACTTTGCGCACTGGAATCCAATGGGCTCGGTTCGCTTTTATAATTTTGCGGATCGATACGAACAGGCGTTGACTGCTTTTCAGATGAACTACCAATCTCCATTAAATCTCCTATTTATTAAGTACCAGCTGAATCCTTAGGGAACGCTCGTTTTTAACTTGGCAAGATTGGTTCACTCTTTCGAGAGTGAACCAATCTGGAAACTCAAAAGTTATTTATGGGCAAGCCCTTAATCAAAACGAACACGCGGATCCAAACCTGCATAACCAATATCTGCCAATAAATTACAAATGAATACAAGCCCAGCGCTGATGATAAGGATGGCCATTAAAACTGGGTAGTCTCGGCCAGTAGCGGCCGTATAGTACAAGCGCCCCATTCCAGGCCAAGAGAACAGCAATTCAGTATATAGCGCCCCCGTAAATAGAAACGGTATATCCAGAGCCAGCATCGTTATGAGCGGAATGGCTGCATTCTTCAATGCATGATGGTATCTTACCGTCTTCTCATGAAGTCCTTTAGCCCGGGCTGCCTTGATATAATCCTGGTGAATGACATCTAACATACTGGAACGTAGGAAGCGCGAATACCAGGCAACCCAACCAACTAGAAGGACTGTCACCGGTAAAATTAGATGTTTGATTCTATCCCAAATCATCTCCAAATCGAACGTTCCCGTAGACTCATATCCCAACGTCTGCATACCCCCAGGTGGCAGCAGTGCTTCTCCGGTGAACGGATTTTCTAACCAGGTATAGAAAATCAGGATCAGAATCAGCCCCAACCAAAATGCAGGGATCGATTGCCCCATAAATGAAAGGGTTGTTGCCCCAATATCAAAGGGGGAATATTGTTTGATCGCTGATAAAATGCCGATGGGAATGGCCAGGAGAAAGGTGACGACAAGGGCAATACCTACCAGATAGATGGTGTTTAGTAATCTTTCACTGATTTCAATCAGGACCGGTCGTTTCGATCTGAAGGAAAGTCCGAAATCTCCGCGTAGAATACCTAGACGGTCGCCTTTACTTTCATTAACCCCATCTCCATCTGCATCTACTGCCATCCAATCGTTACCGACCAACCAGACAACGTACTGGATTGGTAGGGGTTGATCAAGCCCCATTTGCCGCTTGAGGATGGCGGCTTTTTCCGGCCGCATACCCCGTGAACGGCCCTGGCCTGCGAGTGGGCCACCAGGCACTATGTTGACCAAAGTAAATAACATCAGGCTTAAAATGAATAATAATGGAATTGTTTGTAACAGTCGTCGAATAATATAATGAATCATATTGTCACCTCACAATCAAATTGTGGGGAGAAATCGTTTTATTTCAAGTATTTGACCATTGTTCTAATGTTGAAAGAGCTAACCAGGTTAGAGAAGATTAGTGCTTTTGGCTGTTTCATGTTACCAAAAGCACTAATCTTAACCTTTACCAATACGTAATTACGTTAAATTGCTTATTCGTTTACCGTCCAATCAGCAATGTTCCAGGTATGGACATCATTAATTGTGGCTTGTACACCTTCAAGTCGTGAGGAGTGAGCGGCTGAGTCAAATGCGGTCCAGAGCAAGATCATGGGCAACTCCTCCTCAAAGATTTCAGCCATCTCGCAGAAAAGTTCTCTCCGGTACTCTTCATCAATGGTATACGCTTCATCCAACAGCGCATCGAAGTCTTCATTGACCCAACGCATCACATTGCCGCCAACGTCCGGCTCTGCCGCCGGGCCATAGTAGTAGTACCAGAGCAGGTTGTCAGTGGGATCGACCCCTGGATAACCATCATCCCACATGTCGATGTCATAGTTGCCAGTTGCTTCAAGCCCGCCTTCTTCATAGCCTGCCCATAAAGAATTACCTTCCACGATAGCCAGATTTGTCTTGATGCCAATGTCGTTCCACATCTCGGCCATAAATTGTTGGGAGAGTTCGAGTGCTTCCCCATACTCGGCATAGATGTTAAAGTCCATTTCCATGGGGTAACCTTCTTCAGCCCCCGTGGTACAACCATGACACTCTCGTATACCATCGCCATCTTCATCTGTCCAACCGGCTGCCTCCAATAAGGCGGCGGCACCATCGGGATCAAAAGCGGGTCGTGGTATATCACATTCATAAGGGGCACGGAAAAATTCAGTCCACATGGGGTTGGAGTAGCCTTTAAAAATTTCTGCGCTGATCGTGTCCACATCTATCGCCATACGCATCGCTCGCCGTACGTTCACATCTGAGAGGATGGGGTGCGGCGTTTCTGCGGCATCGACAGTTCCCTTTGCAGCGTGATTGAGAATTAAGCGCATGACCCAACGATCGGCCGGGGCGAAAGAGACCCCAACATTATCTACTTTGTTATATGCTTCTACGCCAGTTTCTGAGGCCCACATCTGGAAATCAACATCACCCTCAAGCAACAATTGTTGGGTAACGGAAGACTCAGGGACGATTTGAACAAACACCTTGTCGATTCCCGGTTTGCCTTCTTCGAAATAATTTGGGTTTTTGACGAATGTCAGACTGTCACCTTCAGCCCACTCATCAAGTATAAAAGGACCATTGCTAAGCGGATCCCGATTACAATCCCAGAATGAAAATCCTTGTTCTATGTCGCAATGATGCTCGGGCCAAATGACAAAATCCTCACCGCCAAATTCCAGTAGGTAGTTGGGATAAACTGTATTGTAGCGAACAACAAAGGTATAGTCGTCAATTTTTTCGACACTGTCGGTATAGTCAACACCATCGAACCAAGTGCCGTTTTCGGGATCTGTCATGGCGTCCCAGGTGAAGACTATATCATCGGCCGTTACCGGCTCGCCATCTGCCCACTGAATATCGTCGCGCAGCTTCCAGGTGACATCCATTGTCCAAGCTTCTTCATCGAAATCTACACCACCATTCTCAATGGTGGGCAGTTCGGCCGCTAATTCTGGGAAAATATTGCCATTGGCATCAATGTCGGTTAAGCCCAGCATGACTAGCTCCATCAGCAATCTTTTATAATCACCACCGCCAACGTAGGGGTTAAATCCGGCTGGGTTTTCGGGAACAGCAATGACAATGCTTGTTTCTTCACCGGCCGGTTCTGCCTCTTCGGCCGGTTCTGCCTCTTCGGCTGGTTCTGCCTCTTCGGCCGGTTCTACCTCTTCGACTGGTTCTGCCTCTTCGGCCGGTTCTGCCTCTTCGGCTGGTTCTGCCTCTTCGGCCGGTTCTGCCTCTTCAGCCGGTTCTGATTCCCCTGATTGAGGAACGCTCTCCGTTTCAACACCTTCGTCACTTTCTGTTGAACTACCACAGGCTACCATCAACAACAAACAGATAATGACTAGTAGACTCAACAACCATCGTTTTTGTTTTTTCATTTTTCTCCTCCAATATATATGATTAGTTAGATTGACATCGAATTGGTAATTTTTGACAATAGAATCACCTCCTTGTACCAGCTTTAGGGTACACCCAAAATAAGGATATCACTTAAGAATAGACGGACATGGTAAAAATGACCTTAACTTCAGCTAAACAGGAAATTGTTATTTAGTGATCACTAAAGTTCTTTGACCATACTGCCTTATCGTTGTCCTGATATAGCTAACCTGTTTACGTTTACGGCAGCGTCACTTGATTGCCATTCTCACTTGTCTTAAATGCTATTGGGGGCAACCAGGTATCCAGATCCTTAATTTTAATTGATAGGATATGTGTTTGGGTGCGGCGTACACCGGGTATCTTGCCTAGTTGTATTTCAACAAAATCGAAAAGCTCTCGGATGGTTCTGGCTCGGAGTGATAGACTGATATCCATATTACCAGAGGCACAAGCCACGTAACTGATCTCTGGGAATTTGGCAACTTGACAAGCGACCTTACGTACTAGCCCTGGCTCAACCTCTATGTAAACGTCGGCCAGTACCCCATAACCTACTCTTTCTGGATCAATCACAGCACGAATGTGGATAATTCCTTCTTTGGTTAGCATTTTGATTCGATTATTCACGGTGCGAGCCGATATGTTGCCTAGTCGTTCTGCTATTTCGGTACTTGGCATACGGCCGTCTTTGTTGAGTAACTTAACGATTCTCCAATCAGTCTCATCTGGTATGTACACAGGAATTATTTCCTCATCAAAATATATTTGTCACTCTACTTCCTGCATATCAGGATATACACTTTTTCTAAAAAGTCAAAAAAAGCACAATATTGCTTCCAATATAGGACATGTATTTATTCAACAAGCACAAACATAGAAGCAAATTTGCTATATCTTTTCCAACAACGTACAATGCTCACGATCTGATTAGACATATATTGGATTTATGATTTTGATCGTGGGTAAGGCAATTAGCCTTTTTATTTGTTAAATCGCTATGTTTAGGAGGTTTTGAAGATGGTGGAAAAACTGCGTGAACTTGGGCATGTCAAGCTGGTTCAACTTCAACCTCAAGGTTTGATAATCGAAGACAGCAGAACTCCATCGGGCTATCTTTATGATCCTTCTCGTCTCCATGAAGTAATCCAATTAACGATTAATCCCTTGGGCATTGAAACAACTACAGATGACGGAGAACATATACTCGATATTCATCATATCAATCATCCCGATAAAGAATATGACGATGATGATCTCGTGTGTATTGGGTTTACCTCTCACTATGAAGCGATGCGAACCCGTTTTGGGGCGCAATTGGTTGACGGTATTGCTGGAGAAAACATCATCATTGCGTGTGACAAAGAAATTTGGCTACAAGATTTAAGTCAACAAATTATTATCGAAAATTGCGTGACTGGTTATCAAATGAGATTGGAGATGGTTAGCCATGCCAATCCATGTCAGGAATTTAGCCAATTTGCTCTTGGTAGCCCTTATGAAAAACCGGCAGCCGATAAAATGAAGGCGACGCTTCAATTTCTGGGCAATGGGCGACGTGGGTTTTTGTTTGTGATGCAAAAAGGACAAGAATCGGCCACCGTACAGGCTGGAGATAAAGTATTTGTGATGGATTGATTTAGGTATGGCTGACAAAAAGAAGCAACAAAATAAATTGATAGCAGCTTTAGCTGTTGGAACGGCCATCGGGGCTGGTATTGCCTTATTGTTTTCACCGAAACGGGGTCGGGAGTTTCGGGCGCAGTTGCGTGAAGGGGGTATCTCGTTAAAAGAGTTTGCTCAACAACAAGTCGGGCAAGACAAACAGAAAAAGCACATTTTTGAAGAGCCAAAGTTGTCTCTTTCTGCCAAAGCCAAACATGCTGATTATGATGTCATTGTGGTCGGCGGTGGGCATAATGGGCTTGTCGCGGCGGGATACTTAGCAAAAGCGGGGCGCAAAGTGTTGTTGCTGGAGAAGAAGGAGATGGTGGGCGGAACGGCCGTTACCGAAACATTCTTCCCCGACTATCACTTCTCATCCATAGCCGATGGGGCTGGATATATGTCCCCAGATGTTGTCAAAGATTTGAATCTGACCCAACATGGCTTGCACATCTTGCCAGTCGAGTCTCTCGTTTTTGCACCGCAACCAGACGGCACACAATTAACCATCTGGCAAGATATTGATCGCACCGTGGACGAAATTGCCAAATTTTCTGAGGCAGACACGGCGGCTTATCCAAAGTTCGTCGAGATGATGCGTAAGTTCAGCCAGGTTGTTTCTGGCTTGAAAAACATGACGCCACCCGACCTGCCCGACGTTGGCTTGAGTGACATGATGGAACTGCTCAACATCGCCAATCCCGTGCGTGGTCTGGGTCGCAAAAACATTGCTCAAGTGCTGCGCGTGATACCGATGCCCATTGCCGATCTGCTCAACGAGTGGTTTGAATCTGACGTTGTTAAAGGCGCAATTGCGGCTTCGGCACTGAATGATATTTCGTGGGGGCCAAGAGAAGCAGGCACAGCTTACACCTTTCTTTATAATTGGTCGGGCAGCAATGTTGATTTATTTCGCGCTTGCGGACAAATAAAAGGCGGTATGGGGGCATTAACACAGGCGTTGTCCACAGCAGTTAAACATTTTGGTGCGGAAATTCTGACAAACAGTGAAGTTACCAATATTAATCAAGGTGCAGGTCAGGTGACGGGGGTTACGCTTGCCAATGGAGATCAAATCACAGCGGCAGTTGTTGTTTCGGCCACTAACATGCGGACAACTTTTTTGAAGCTAGTCGATCCATATTATCTTGATCATCAATTTGTGCGCCATGTGCAAAACATCAAATATCGGGGAACGACAGCACGTGTTCATTTTACTCTGAACAAGTTGCCAAACTTTACGGCCGCATCTGACAATACATCCTCCCAACTCGGCGGACACATCCAAATCGCACCGACGATGACCTACCTGCAAAAAGCATTTGATCCGGTTAAGTACGGGCGCATTTCAGAACGGCCGTATCTCGACATCCAAATCCCCACCCTCACCGACGATACCTTAGCCCCAGCAGGCAAACACATCATGTCCGTCACCGTGAAATATATGCCTTACCACCTACGAGAAGGTAACTGGGAAGAACTTAGGGAAACCATCGGCCAACTTGTTAAAGGCACCCTCGCCGAATACGCGCCCGACTTTGATCAATGTGTGCAACATTGCCATGTCATCACAGCCCTAGACATGGAAACAGATTACGACCTACCCGAAGGCAATCCCGTTCAAGGGGAGATGACGTTAGATCAATTCCTCTGGATGCGCCCCATACCTGGTTATGGTCAGTACCGAACCCCACTTGAAAATTTGTATTTGTGCAGTTCAGCGACCCATCCCGGTGGCGGTATTACAGGTATCAATGGCAAAAATGCAGCTCGTGAAATATTGAAGGATTGGAAATAAGTGGAGAACGAAATTATATGCGCTTGACACCTTTTCATCCCAAAACATCAGAATTAGTCGAACCCTATAACTGGAGTTTGTGGCAAAACTGGCTCTTGCCTGACATGTACGCCCCAGATCATACGCAGGAATATTTAGCTGTGCGTACTGCCTGTGCCGTATTCGATATATCGCCCATCCCCAAATACCATATTCATGGGCCAGATGCAGCGCGTTTCTTAAACCGAATCGTCACCCAAAACGTAGCTCGTTTGTCAACTGGGCGTGTTGTATACACCCCTTGGTGTGATGATGCAGGCAAAATAATTGATGACGGCATGGTTCTCCGTTTACAAGATGATTTTTTCCGTCTGACAACTGGCGATCCGATGCTCTACTGGTTAGAAGACAACGCGGTCACTTTAGACATGACCATTGATGACGTCACCGAAACATTGGGTGTGCTAGCCTTACAAGGGCCATATTCTCGTGACATTCTCAAAACCCTTTCAGATGATGATTTTGATTCGCTGCGATACTTTGCCGTCATCAAAACTGCGTTGGCTGGTATTCCGGTTGATGTGTCTCGCACAGGATACACAGGGGATTTAGGGTATGAAATTTGGGTAGAACCGCAACACGCTGTGCAATTGTGGGATGCGCTCTTTGAGGCGGGCGAAGCTTATCAGCTCATACCATTTGGTGATTATGCCCTCGAAATGGCACGGATTGAAGCGGGTTTGTTATTGGCAAACGCTGATTTTTTTTCTGCCCAAAAAGCAGTCTATGCATTTGAAAAATCTTCGCCACTTGAATTGGGTCTGGGCTGGACGGTTAAATTAAAGAAGCCCTATTTCATCGGCCAAAATGCGCTCAAGCAAGAAAAAGCACGTGGCCCACAGTGGGTAACGATGGGGCTTGAGATTGATTTGGAATCACTTGCTTCAATATTTGCACAGTTTGGGATGCCGCTTTATTTGCCTACTGAAGCATGGATGGAACATGTACCCCTTTATTCTGGTGGACGCTACATTGGCAAAGCCACCAGCGGCACTTGGTCACCAGTGCTCAAGAAATACATTGCCATTGCCCGACTTAAACCTCGTTACGCTCAATTAGGCACGCAAATTGATTTTGAAGTGACGATTGATGCGCAACATCGGCATGCGAAGGCATCTGTTGTCAAAATGCCCTTTTTCGATCCACCAAGAAAACGCAGTTTAGGAGGGAGCTAACATTGACGACACAAACGTATGATGCAATCATCATTGGGGGTGGGCACAATGGTTTGACGACAGCGGCCTATCTTGCGAAAGCAGGGCGCAAGGTGTTGGTGTTAGAACGTCGCTATATCCTCGGTGGAGCGGCCGTTTCTGAAGAACTGTATCCTGGATTTAAATATACCGTCTACTCCTATGTGGTCAGCCTCTTCTCACCACAAATCATTCGAGAATTAGAGTTGGCCAAACACGGCCTACATATATTGCCTTTAGAAGGGGCATTTACGCCAATGGAGAACGGGAACTACATCGCCACTTATGCTGACGAGGACGATACACTCGACGAAATCCGTCGCCACTCACGCCGCGATGCCGACATTTATCCACTGTTCAGCAACATGATGTATGACTTGGCGCGGGCAGTCAAACCGATCTTGACAATGGTTCCGCCCGATTTAGGCAGCCCTGGCATAGATGGGTTGCGCACACTGGGCCAATTTAGCAAACATCTGCAATCCTTAGATAAAGAGAAGTTCCATTGGCTGACCAAAATCATGACGATGAGCGCTTATGATTTTCTCAGCGAATGGTTTGAGACAGATGTACTCATCGCCAGCATTGCCCAAGTGGGCATCATTGGCACATTCTTAGGGCCAAAATCACCGGGAACAGCTTATGTGCTGCTCCACTATTATTTGGGTGAACTGGACGGAGCAACCTCTACTTGGGGATCTCAACGGGGTGGCACGGGTGGTGTCAGCGAAGCCATTGCTAGCGCGGCAAGAAGCTTTGGTGCAGAAATTCGTTGTAATGCCCCCGTAACCCAGGTGATTGTCAAAAATGGGCAAGCGGTGGGTGTTGCTCTTGAGAATGGGGATGAATTCTACAGCAATACAGTTATTTCAGCCTGTGATCCCAATGTAACTTTTCGTAAGTTGGTCGAAGAGAAGGAATTGCCTTCTGAATTGGTGGAGGCAATTGATAACTTTAAGTTTCGCGGTTCTTCTGGCAAGGTGAATCTCGCGCTCGATGGGTTGCCCGATTTTCCGGCGATGCAAGATAAAGCCTTGATTCGGGGGATGCAAGAAATTTGCCCCAGCGTTGATTTTCTGGAACAGGCGTATGATGATGCCAAGTACGGAGACTTCTCGAAACGGCCGTTTATGGGTTGCATCATTCCCACAACGGTAGACCCCAGCATGGCGCCACCAGGCAAACATGTTATGTCCATTTTTGTGCAATACGCCTCGTATGACATGCCCACCCACGGCAATCACGATCAACAACGGGATGCGTTTGGTGATGCCGTCATCAACACACTTGCCGAATTTGCCCCCAATATCAAAGATTTAATTCTACACAAACAAGTCATCACCCCTTGGGATATTGAGCAAACCGTTGGTATTACGCAAGGCAACATCTCCCACGGGGAATTGATGCTTGATCAACTATTTTTCAATCGGCCTACACCGGGATGGGCCAACTATCGCACACCCATCCGCAACTATTATCAATGTGGTTCCGGTACACATCCCGGAGGCGGTATTTGTGGAACGCCGGGTCGTTTAGCCGCATTGGAACTCATGAAAGATGGAAATTGAGGAATGAAATATTTTTCTAAGCAGTATAAAGGTCGAAATTCAAGACCCCCCGATCTCTATGAGTATTTCGTCGATAATTTTTGGTTCAAAACAGTTGATCTTGAGAATCAGAAAATAAATAAACCCCTGCGTGGCAGCCATAAAGCTGATGTCGTGATCATTGGCGGTGGTTATACCGGGCTTTCTTCTGCCTACAATATCAAACAAAAGTTTCCGGAGAAGAAGATCGTACTCCTTGAGGGAGCCTGCTGTGGCTATGGGGCCAGCGGCCGTAATGGCGGATTTTGTATCCCCACTAAGCTGCTAAATTGGAAAGAAAAGGATCCGGATCGCCGCCAGAAAGATCTAGAAGTCTCATTTTATGGCCTAAAACAAATAAAGATGATGATTTCGGAGCACGGGGTCGAGTGTGATTTTGAAGAAAATGGGATGCTTGATGTCGCCCTGAACGACGAGCAGGTTAAGGATCTGGAAGAATTCTCTAGTAAACTCAGCTTCTTTGGGCTTGATTCGACCTTTATTCAGGGGCAGGAGCTGGATGCTGAAATCAAATCACCCCTTTTTGTAGCCGGACTAAAAATCCCTCATGTCGCTACGCTCAACCCAGCCAAACTTGTTCGCGAGATGAAGCGGGTCGTCGAAGAGATAGGTGTCGAGATTAGGGAACGGTCCATCGTAACCAGCATTTCGCCCGGTAAAGTACATGTTGTGGATACAGAATTGGGTGATATTCGGGCGCCTATCCTGGTCATTGCCCTAAACGCCTATGCTCATAAACTCGGTTTATTCAGGGACCGTGTTATTCCAATGACTGTTCACCAGATTGCAACGGAACCGCTTAACAAATCTCAATGGGAATCTATCGGCTGGCAAAACCGACAGGCCCTATCCGATCAGCGTCCACTTTATAGCTATAGCATTCCGACTGCAGATGGCCGCGTCGTTATGGGGGGAGTGGACTTTACTTATTATGACTATGACGCTTTAAGCTCTGGAAATGATAAAACAGTTACCCGTCGTGTAGAGGAAAATCTGTTTGCGTTTTTCCCTCAATTGGAGGGGTTGAAGATAGAACATGCCTGGAGTGGTACAACTGCCTACACATTGTCAGGTCGGCTTCCCTCAGTGGGCGTAATGGGCATATATGAGAATATTTATTACGGCGTTGGTTTTAGCAACGGGGTTCCGTCTGCGCAGACGGCGGGGCGCATTATTGCTGATCTTATGGCCGGAGAATCAAACGAGTTTACCAGCCACTTTATCGTGAACCGAAAAATCCCCTATGCCGGCCCAATGCTCTTGCGAGGCCTATTTGGCAGAGCGTACAAGTGGAAGAAGATAAAGTATGGGTGATTGCTAAGAACAGTGAGCAGAAGACAGTGAACAGTAGGGACGCGACAGTCCCTACCGGGACGATTAGCAGCAATGGAGATAATAAAAGATTGGAAATAAACTATGAAATATTTTTCTAAGCAGTATAAAGGTCGAAATTTAAGACCCCCCGATCTCTACGAATATTTCGTCGATAATTTTTGGTTCAAGACTGTTGATCTTGAGAACCAAGAAATTAACGAACCTTTGCGTGGTAGCCACAAAGCGGATGTGGTTATCATCGGCGGTGGCTACACAGGGCTTTCCTCTGCTTACAATATCAAACAAAAATTTCCAGAAAAGAAAATCGTCCTGCTTGAAGGGGCTTGTTGTGGTTATGGAGCCAGCGGCCGTAATGGTGGTTTTTGCATCTCAACCAGCCTCCTCAATTGGGAAGAAACAGATTCCAAGTGTCGCCAGGCAGATATGCGCGTTTCTACTTATGGTATCTCCCAAATCAAAAAGATGATTTTGGACTATGACGTTGATTGTGATTTTTCTGAAAAGGGCATGGTTGAAGTGGCCTTGAATGAAAAGCATATTCAGGGTTTAGAAGATTATGGCCAAGGCTTGCAAAAATTTGGCCTTGAATCTACTTTGGTCACGGGGAGTGAGTTGGAAGCCAAATTCAAATCACCACTTTTTATGGCAGGGCTACTCATGCCTTTCGGTGCCACGCTTAACCCTGCCAAATTGGCACGGGAGATGAAGCGCGTGGTTGAAGCCATCGGTGTTGAAGTTCGAGAACGTTCTGTGGTAACGCGTATCTCTCCCGGAAAAATCAACCACATCGATACCGAATTTGGAGAAATTCAAGCTCCAATTTTAGTCGTCGCCGTCAACGCATATGCATATAAACTTGGCTTTTTCAATAATCGTGCCTTTCCCGTCACTGTACATCAAATCGCTACAGAACCACTCAGCCAAGCGCAGTGGGCATCCATTGGCTGGCAAAATCGTCAAGGTTTGTCTGATATGCGCGCCATGTATAGTTACAGTGTTCCTTCGAAAGACGGCCGTATTGTCATGGGCGGGTGTGACTTTACCTATTATGCCCAAGATGCGTTGAGTTCTGGCAACGATAAAGCTGTGACCAAGCGTATTACAAATGATCTCTTTTCATTTTTCCCCCAATTAAAAGGATTACAAATCGAGTATGCATGGAGTGGCACGACGGCCTACACCTTGGGTCGGATTCCTTCGGTTGGGGTGATGGGTGACTACAAAAATATATATTATGGGCTTGGATTTAGTGAAGGCGTGCCATCGACGCAAACGGCGGGACGCATTATTGCCGATTTGATGGCTGGCGAATCGAATGAGTTCACCAGCCATTTTATTGTCAATCGCAAAATTCCTTACGCTGGCCCCAAAAGATTGCGGAGCATGTTTGGTAAAGGCGTTAAGTGGATGATGGAGAAATATGAATACTCACCCATTCATTGATGGAGAATTTGTATGAAATCCCATGCAAGAGTCGTAATCATTGGTGGCGGCATGATGGGTGTTGGGCTGCTGTACCATTTGGCCGAAGCAGGCTGGCAAGATTGTGTCCTTATTGAAAAGGGAGAATTAACCTCCGGTTCAACCTGGCACGCGGCCGGACAATGCCCCAGCTTTATCGCCAATTACAATATGGCCAAGATCCATCAATACAGCAACACGCTCTACCCCAAATTGGAAGAGATGACCGGGCAGGCCACTGGTTGGCACGGCTGCGGTGGTATCCGTTTTGCCACCAGACCAGAAGAACTTGACTATTTCAGGCTGGTAGAGGGCATCGCTGCCAATGTCGGATTCCGTATGCAGATCATCAGTCCCGAAGAAATCCGACGCATCAACCCTTTCGTCACTACCGAAGGCGTCCTTGCTGGAGCCTGGACGCTTGACGATGGACATGTAGACCCCGCCGGTTGTTGCAATGCTATGGCTATTGCTGCCCGCAACTTGGGGGCAACCATCATTCGCTACAACCGTGTGACCGACATCATTCTGTTACCTACGGGAGAATGGGAAGTGGTCACAGAACAGGGAAAGATCATTTGCGAACATGTGGTCAACGCGGGCGGTTGTTACGCAAAACGGATTGGCGACTGGGTCGGTATCAATATTCCCATCACCAATATGAAACACCAATATCTGGTCACCGAACCAATCCAGGAATTTATTGACCGAGATGAAGAGATACCGGTCATGCGCGATCCTTACTCTAATGCTTACTTCCGGCAGGAACAGAATTCTGGTCTCATTGGTATCTATGAACGTAGCCACACGCGGGAAGCGTGGGCAGAGAGTGGCGGTCAGGCATGGGAATCTGAAAGCGAGCTGTTCGCGCCAGAGTACGATCCTATTATGCCTGGGTTGGAACGGGTCATGGAACGTATGCCGATGTTTGCCGACGCTGGCATTATACGGGTGGTGAACGGCGCCAGCCCGCGGTCGCCAGATCACAATCCACTATTGGGGCCAGCAGCTGGACTACGCAATTTCTGGCTTAGCTGTGGCGCCAGCATTGGCATCGCTCAAGGCGCTGGGGCTGGTAAATATCTGGCGCAGTGGATGGTACATGGGGAAGCTGAGATCAATATGGTCAGTGTCGATCCGCGTCGCTTCGGTGACTATGCTGATAAAGAGTATAACCTGGCTAAAGCGCATCAAGACTATAAGCACATGTATGTTCTGCATCTGCCCGGCGAAGAGCGGCCCGCGGGTAGGCTTGCCCGCACCTCCCCCTTATATGACAAACTCAAAGTCAAGGGGTGTGTGCATACGCAAGTTTCTGGCTGGGAGCGACCCAAATGGTTTTCTCTGGATGGTCGAGAAGAGGAAGGCGGGTTCCGACGTAGTAATGTTTTTGAAGTGGTGGCTGAAGAGTGCAAGGCGGTCCGCGAGCGCGTGGGGATTATAGATGTACCCAGCTTTGCCAAGTATGACGTGGTTGGCCCTGATGCAGAAATATTTCTTAACAGAGTTTGCGCCAACCGGATCGCTCGTCGTGATGGTGGGATTGTTCTGGCTCATATGTTATCTGCTAACGGCCGTATGCAAAATGAATTCACCATTACTCGTCTTGCAGATGATCATTTCTATCTATTAAGCGGTGCATCCGCTGAACTGCGTGATTTTGATCTGCTCAACCATGCCAAGCTTGATTCCGAGGATGTCACGATCTCTAATGTTACAGAGGAATATAGCATCCTGGTGGTAGCTGGTCCTCACTCGCGTGAGTTGCTTTCAAAAATCACCGATGCTGATCTGAGCAATAACAATTTCCGGTGGCTCACTGGCAAATGGGTGGAAATGGCTGGCGTTCGTTTACGAGCCTTGCGGGTCAATTATGTAGGCGAGTTAGGTTGGGAACTGCACGCGCCGGTGGCTCAACTAGAAGCCCTCTACGATGCGATCTGGTCTACTGGCATAGAATTCGGAATTGCCGATTTTGGCGCTTATGCTGTAAACAGCCTGCGCATGGAAAAAGCTTACTGTGGATGGGGATCGGACATGACCAATGAAATGACCATGATCGAGACAGATATGGAACGCTTTGTGAAATTCGACAAAGGTGATTTCATCGGCCGTGAGATGCTACTCCGGCATAAAGAGGAGCAACTTACCACTAAATTAGTGTATGTTGAAGTGGCCGCCAAGGATGCCGATGTTTACGGCGGAGAGCCTGTTTTCCACGGCAATAAGGTTATCGGGGTAACAACATCGGGAGCATATGGTCATACGGTAAACAAGAGTTTGGCTTTTGCCTATGTAGACCCTGAGTTCGCTGTCCCCAATACTACCTTTAATATCGAAATTCTGGGGCATAACTACCAGGCGAAAGTCTTGGCCGAACCAGCTTATGACCCCAAGAACAAACGGTTGCGATCTTAACAAAAGAAGAGATTGTTTAACAAGAAGGATTTGGAAATATGACTACTTCAGATTCAGTAAAAATAGCCGAGAATGTTTTCCCATCTCAGGCACAGGTTGTCATTATTGGCGGTGGGATTATTGGTTGCAGCGTTGCCTACCATCTGACAAAGCTGGGCTGGACAGATGTTGTGCTTTTAGAGCGTAAGCAATTAACAGCAGGAACCACCTGGCATGCGGCCGGGCTGGTAGAAGCCGGTGGTTTTTTTACTGAGACGATTCTCGAAATGGCAAAATATACCCGCGAACTTTACAAAAACCTTGAAGCGGAAACCGGTCAAGCGACAGGGTTTAAACCAGTTGGCTACCTCGAAATTGCCTCCACCCCGTCTCGGCTGGAAGGGTTGCGTCGGATTGCTGATTTTAATCGTGTGTTTGACATTGATATAATTGAGATTTCTGCTGCAGAAGTCAAGAAGATGTGGCCGCTCATGGAGACGGATGATATTTTGGCTGGCTTCTATACAGCGGGAGACGGCCGTGTTAATCCGATTGATACCACAATGGCTCTGGCTAAAGGAGCCAAACAGAGTGGGGCGCAGATTATTGAAGAGACTAAAGTTATTGATATTAAGCAGGAAAACGGCCGTGTGTCCAGCGTCATCACTGACAGGGGAGAAATTCAAGCAGAATATGTGGTGAACTGTGCCGGTATGTGGGCGTGTGAGGTTGGTAAATTGGCGGGCGTTCACGTTCCCTTGCAAGCGGCCGAACATTACTACCTTATCACTGAACAAATCGAGGGTATTCACGCAGAGTTGACCGTTTTTTCGGACCTTGACCGGTACGCCTATTATCGTGAAGAGATGGGCGGGATATTGCTTGGTTTTTTTGAACCAATCGCAGCTCCTTGGGGAGTAGATGGGATCCCCAAAGATTTTACATTTGGTGAAATTCGCCCCGATTGGGATCGCATGATGCCCTACATCGAGGAAGCTATGAAGCGGGTTCCTATTCTGGAAACGGCCGGGATTCATAAATTCTTCTGCGGCCCCGAAAGTTTTACCCCTGACCTTATGCCCTTGATGGGGGAAGCTCCTGAATTGCAAAACTTCTTCGTGGCTGCTGGCTTCAATTCGCTGGGTATCCTGTTAGGGGGTGGAGCGGGTCAGGTTTTGGCGCACTGGATAGTTGAAGGTTTGCCCGATGTTGATGTAACAGAAATTGACATCCAGCGCATGTCGCCACATCAGAGTAACCGTAAATACTTGCGTGACCGCACGGTGGAAATGTTAGGACTGATCATGGCAGAAGATTGGCCCAATTTTCAGCACAAAACAGCGCGCAATATCCGCAGATCGGCACTGCACGATCGGCTGGCTGCGGCTGGCGCTTACTTTGCTGAATACAGCGGTTGGGAATACCCTGATTGGTTTGCGCCCGAGGGTGTTGAACCTAAAGTTGAATATTCATGGGGGCGGCAAAATTGGTTTGAGTACAATGCTGCGGAACACAAAGCTGCCCGTGAAGGTGTTGTTTTGATGGATGTGAGCCTGATGTCTAAATTGCTGGTTCAAGGGCGAGATGCCGAACGGGTGCTCAACCAGATTTGTGCCAATAATGTGGCCGTGCCAATTAGACGTATTGTTTACACGCAATGGTTGAACAGAAACGGCCGTATCGAAGCCGATCTAACCGTCACCCGTTTAGCAGAAGATCAGTTCTTGCTAGTCTTGTCCCCCTCCATTCAAACCCATGCAGAAGCGTGGTTAAAACGTCATACACCAAAAGGCGCCCATCTATTTACGACTGATGTGACTTCGGCTTATTCTATTCTCAATGTGCAAGGCCCTAAATCTCGTGAGCTTCTACACAACATCACAACCGCCGATATATCCAATGAAGCATTCCCCTATTTAACGATGCAGGAAATTGAGATTGGTTACGCCTTGGTGAAAGCCTTACGGATAACATATGTGGGTGAATTAGGTTATGAGTTGTACGTCCCCACCGATTTTACACATCACGTTTATGAGGTTCTTTTAAAAGCGGGCAAAGCCGTGGACTTAAAGTTGGCTGGGTTACAAGCATTAGAAACATTACGATTAGAAAAGCCTTATCGTGATTATGGCGCTGATATTGATAATATGGACACTCCGCTAGAAGCTGGTCTTAGCTTTTTTGTGAAATTTGATAAGCCAGATGGATTTATTGGTAGAGAAGCCCTTTTACGCCAAAAAGAAGAGGGCATGATCCAACGCTTCGTGCAATTTTTACTAGAAGACCCGGAGCCGTTGCTCCATGGCGGTGAACCAATTGTGCGTAATGGTGAGTACGCGGGCTACATCCGAATGGGTGGCTACGGACATACGTTGGGTGGTGCCGTCGGGTTGGGCTTTGTTGTGAATGAAGCAGGTATAACGCCAAAGTATATCAAAAGTGGTACTTATGAAATTGAGATCGCGGGAAAACGTTATCCTGCCAAAGCATCCTTGCGTCCTATGTATGATCCCAAAAATCTGCGGGTTCGTTCTTAACAATTAAATTCGACAGGTATGCAAAGGTAACTCTAAAAAAGGGATGTTTGATATGACCGTAAAAGATAAACAATATCTACTTGATTTGCTGACTGAGACACATTCTGCTTTAAGTTTAACTGTGGCAGAAATTGATCCGGAGACGCAGGTTTATACAGAAAATGATACAGATTGGCGGGTCAGAGATATTTTGGGACACGTCGCAACTTGGGATCGTCAGGTCGCCATGTCTTTACGTGCCTATCGGACTGGAACAGAATATCTTATTCCTGATCTAGATGAGGATGACTTTAATCAACAAGCGGTCTTGAAACAAAGAGAGTTAACGACTCAACAGCTTTTTGCAGAATGGGAAAATGCACGTGAGGAATTCAAAGAGGCTGTTCGGGACATCCCTGATGATCAATTCCCCGGTGATCTGCTCTATCCTTGGGGAGATGAACGGGGCGCTATTGCTACCTTGGTTGAATATATGGCTAACCACAGCATCGAACATAGAGATGAAATCGTGCAAGCAGTTGAAGAAACTGGAAAAACTCTTTTGGGCTAACGATTAAATAATAGGGGAAATCAAAATGACTGAAGCAATTTCAACAACAGTATCTTCTGCTTCTTTTCCAACCCAAGCACAAGTTGTCATTATTGGCGGCGGCGTAATTGGTTGTAGCGTAGCTTACCATCTGACCAAACTTGGATGGCGTGATGTTGTGCTTTTGGAACGTAGTCAACTGACTGCGGGAACCACCTGGCACGCTGCGGGTTTGATTGTCACTGGATTTTCATCTGAGACGACTATTAACATAGCTAAGTATACGCGCGATCTTTATACCAGACTTGAAGAGGAAACCGGTCAGAATACAGGCTTTAAGCCGGTTGGCTATATCCAGGTTGCCAGCAACCTAGACCGTGTTGATGTTCTCCGTCGACGGGCGGATTACACGCGAAAACATGGCGTTTTCACTGAGGAAATCTCCGCCGCAGAGGTCAAAGAGATGTGGCCTCTATTTGATACTAGCGACATTCTTGCCGGATTTTACACTGCTGAAGACGGCCGATGCAATCCCATAGACACTACGATGGCGTTGGCAAAAGGAGCCAGGATGGGCGGGGTGCGTATCTTGGAAGAGACCAAAGTCATTGGGATTAATAAAGAGCAAGGACGGGTGACGAGTGTGGTTACTGACAGGGGAACCATTGAGGCTGAGTACGTTGTTAATTGTGGCGGCATGTGGGCGCGGGAGTTGGGGAAAATGGCCGGTGTCAATGTGCCACTTCATGCCGCTGAGCATTACTATTTGATTACTGAACCGATTGAGGGGTTGGGGCGGGATATGCCCATTGTTGAGGATCCCGATCTGTTTGCCTACTACCGCGATGAAATGGGTGGGCTTATGCTTGGTTTATTCGAGCCGGTGGCAGCTCCTTGGGGAATGGTCAAACCAGGTGGTTCGTGTGGTATCCCTAAAAATTTCAGCTTTGGCGAAATACAGCCAGATTGGGATCGCTTGATGCCCTACCTTGAAACAGCAATGAAACGAATTCCAATCGTCGAAGAGGC
Organism: Chloroflexota bacterium; assembly: GCA_024223125.1. The sequence goes on along the minus strand of JAAEOP010000589.1, from coordinate 18,048 downwards.
CGGGATCCATAAATTTTTCTGCGGCCCAGAAAGTTTTACGCCTGATATGGGTACCTTGATGGGTGAAGCGCCAGAGCTGAAAAATTTCTTTGTGTTGGCGGGATTTAACTCCTTGGGCATTTTGCTTGGCGGTGGCTCCGGCCAAGTTTTGGCTCAATGGATTGTAGATGGCTATCCTCCAGTTGATGTCAGTGGAATTAACATCGACCGCCTGATGCCCTTTCAGAATACGCCAAATTTTTTACACGACAGAACTGTTGAACTATTGGGGTGGCAATATATCGACTGGCCGAATCTCCAGCCTGAAACGGCTCGAAATGTGCGCAAGTCGGCCGTTTATGATCGGCTGGCTGAGGCTGGGGCTTATTATGGACAGTCTGTTGGCTGGGAGTATCCTGATTGGTTTGCCCCTGAAGGGGTTGAACCCAAGGTCGAGTACTCGTGGGGGCGCCAGAATTGGTTTGAGTATGTTGCGGCCGAACATAAGGCTGCACGTGAAGACGTTATTTTGATGGATTTAACCCACATGTCCAAATTTTTGGTTCAGGGTTGTGATGCAGAAAGAGTTCTCAACCGAATCTGTGCCAACAATGTGGCCGTGCCTATCGGCCGGATCGTTTATACCCAGTGGCTAAATGAACGCGGCACAATTGAAGCAGACATGACCGTCACACGCCTTGCTCATGATTGTTATCTTCTCGTGATGGTGGATCAGGCACACACCCATGTTGAAACGTGGCTTAAGCATCATACCCCGCCAAAAGCGCATCTCTTTATTACGGATGTCACTTCGGGATATAGCATTCTCAACGTTCAAGGCCCCAAATCGCGCCAGCTTATTAGCAGCCTTACTCATGTGGATATGTCGAATGAAGCCTTTCCCTACCTGACAATGCAGGAAATAGATATTGGGTATGCGCTGGTCAGGGCGCTGCGCGTAACCTATGTGGGCGAATTAGGATGGGAACTTTATGTGCCAACCGAGTTTACGCTCCACGTCTTTGATTTGCTGATGGAGGCAGGTAAAGATGTGGGTTTGAAACATGCCGGTTTTCAGGCGCTTGATTCGCTGCGATTAGAGAAAGGGTATCGTGATTATGGACATGATATCGACAATTTGGATACGCCTTTAGAGGTGGGGCTTGGTTTTGCGGTAGATTTTAATAAACCAGGTGGCTTTATTGGCAAAGAAACGTTATTGCAGCAAAAAGATGAGGGCGTTATCAAGAGCCGCCTGGTGCAATTTCTGTTGGAAGACCCAGAGCCGCTGCTATACGGCGGTGAACCTATCTATCGGGACGGGGTATGGGTTGGCGATTTGAATACAGGTGGATACGGCCATACGCTTGGCGGCTCTGTGGGGCTTGGCAATGTTGAAAATGATGCGGGTGTATCAATTGGTTTTATTAAAAACGGCCGTTATGAAATTGAAATCGCTGGCATACGTTATTCAGCTCGTGCTTCCTTACGACCGATGTATGATCCAAAGGGAAAGAAAGTACGGCGCTAAATATTTGAATTTGAAGGAAAGGAGCATTAAAAAATGAGTGCGATAGCAAGCAAAACAATACCTAATCAAACACAAGTTGTCATTATTGGTGGAGGCATCATTGGCTGTAGTGTGGCTTATCATCTGACCCAATTGGGCATGACCGATGTCGTGTTGTTGGAACGCAAATCATTGACATGTGGAACAACCTGGCATGCGGCAGGATTGGTCGGGCAGCTGCGAGCCACGCAGAATATGACGAAATTGGCGCAGTATACCAGCAATCTCCTGATGAACTTAGGGCAGGAAACAGGTCAAGAAACAGGATTCAAACAAAATGGCTCTATTTCTATCGCCAATAATCAGGAGCGTTTTGAAGAGTTAAAACGGGGGGCTTCGATGGCTAAAGTATTTGGCTTAGAGGTGGAAATTATCACACCCCAAGAAGCAGCGGACGCTTGGCCGTTGATGAATGCCAGCGATTTGGTGGGAGCGGTCTTTTTACCAGGAGATGGCCAATGTAATCCGATTGACACGACTCGCTCTTTTGCTCAAGGAGCTAAGATGCGGGGGGCGCAGGTTTTTGAGGGTGTGAAAGTAACGGCCGTCAATCAGAAAAACGGCCGTGTCACAAGCGTCACTACCGAACAAGGTGAAATCCAATGTGAAATTGTCATCAACTGTGCTGGCATGTGGGGCAGAGAAGTTGGTGAACAGGTCGGGGTTAATGTGCCTTTGCACGCCGCCGAACATTTTTACGTCGTGACCGAATCCGTTGAAGGTGTTTCCAAAAACCTGCCTGTATTACGTGATCCTGGCGGATATACCTATTATCGTGAGGAAGTAGGCGCCATCCTTGCTGGTTTTTTTGAACCCGTAGCCAAACCTTGGGGTATGAAAGGCATTCCCGAAAATTTTGAATTTGATCGCTTGCCCGAGGATTGGGATCATCTTGAAGATGTCTTTGAAAAAATGGTCCATCGTATGCCAGTGATGGAAACCGCAGGCATTCATACCTTTTTTAATGGCCCAGAAAGCTTTACACCCGATGACCGTTATCAATTGGGCGAAGCGCCTGAATTGAAAAATTTCTATGTTGCGGCTGGCTTCAACTCTATCGGCATCCAATCCTCAGGTGGGGCAGGCAAAGTGTTGGCGGAATGGATCGTCAATGGACATCCACCAATGGATTTGTGGGATGTCGATATTCGGCGCAATATGCCCTTCCAAAGAAACAAACGATACCTCAGAGATCGCACCACAGAAACGCTTGGTTTGCTTTACGATATGCATTGGCCTTTCCGGCAAGCAGCCAGCAGCCGCGGTGTCAGGAAATCCCCTTTGCATGATCGCTTGGTTGCCGTGGGCGCTTGTTTTGGTGAAGTAGCCGGTTGGGAACGAGCCAACTGGTATGCCCCAACGGGTGTGGAATCTGTTTATGAATACAGTTACGGCCGTCAAAATTGGTTTGAGCATTGCGCCAATGAACATCGTGCTGTGCGCGAGAATGTGGGCATTTTTGACCAAATGTCCTTCGCCAAATTCCTGATGCAAGGCAAAGATGCGGTTCACATTTTGAACCGGGTTTGTGGCAATCAAATTGATGTCCCCGTCGGAAAAGCTGTTTATACTCAATTGCTCAATGAGCGGGGCGGGATTGAAGCGGACATCACCGTCACCCGAGTCGATAAAGACAGTTTTTATATTATAGATTCAGGTACAGGTCAGACGAAAACATTCTATTGGCTAAAAAATCAGATTGGGGATGATGTTGCTTTTCTGACCGATGTAACTTCAGCCTATATCATTTTGAGTGTGATGGGGCCCAATTCAAGAAAGCTACTGACTCAAATGACCGATGCCGATCTGAGCAATGAAGCCTTCCCCTTTGCCACATCGCAGATGATTGATTTGGCTTATGCCCGCGTTAGAGCAACCAGAATGACTTACGTAGGTGAGCTAGGTTGGGAATTGAATATTCCTACTGAGTTTGCCCAAGGGGTCTATGATGCCTTAATTGCCGAAGGGAAAGCGTTTGATCTCAAACATTGTGGTTACCACGCTCTGAATTCGCTGCGAATGGAGAAGGGATACCGTCATTGGGGGCATGACATTACGGATGAGGACACGCCCATCGAAGCAGGTCTTGGATTTGCGGTGAAGTTTAATAAGGGTGTTAATTTTAACGGCCGTGACATCCTCTTCAAACAAAAAGAAGAAGGTGTCAAAAAACGGCTCGTCCAATTTGCCCTAGAAGACAGCACTCCCTTGCTCTATCACAACGAACCTGTTTGGCGTAATGATCAAATCGTTGGCTATATCAGCTCTGGTATGTTTGGTCACACGATTGGCAGTTCAATGGGCATGGGGTATATCACCCACGATGAACCCATTACGGCCAAATTTATTAGAGATGGCAACTATGAGATTGAAGTATCCAATGAACGTTTTGCGGCACGGGCTTCATTACGGCCCTTTTACGATCCCAAAAGCCTCAAAATTAAAAGCTAATTCCAAAACATGTGTCATTCCTGTGAAGGCGTGAATGGCACATTAAGGTACTAAATGTCAGCACTCGACGAACGATTCAACATACTATTCGAGCCAATCCAAATTGGTCCAGTTACGGCGCCAAATCGCTTTTACCAAGTGCCACATTGTAACGGACTAGGTTATCGTATGCCCCAATCCTTAGCGACGATGCGAGGCATTAAAGCAGAAGGAGGCTGGGGCGTTGTTTGCACAGAAGATGTCGAAATTCATCATAGCAATGATCAAACTCCTTACATAGAAGGACGCTTGTGGGATGATAATGACATCCCCGCCAATCGTTTGATGACCGATGCCGTTCATGCTCATGGCGCCTTAGCAGGGATTGAACTGGCTTTTTGGGGGCTTTCAGCGACTAATCATTACTCGCGGGTTCCTGTGATGGCTCCCAGATCAAGATCAATCTGGGGAGGTAGCGGCATAGAACCAGCCCAATCGCGGCGTATGGATAAAGAAGACATCCGCAATGTGCGCCGTCTTCATCGAGAAGCGGTGATACGCGCCAAAAAAGCAGGCTACGACATTATTTACGTCTATGGAGAAACATTGCTCTGGGATTTTCTGGCTCGCTATTCAAATGACCGCACGGATGAGTACGGCGGTAGTTTAAAAAATCGCGCCCGTTTATTCCGTGAAGCGCTGGAAGATGCAAAAGAGGCGGTGGGGGACACATGCGCCATTGCCGTGCGTATGGCTTTTGAAAAGTTTGTGGGTAATGCAGGACTTTCTGGTCAGGAAGAGGGGTATGATTTGGTAGCCATGCTGGCAGACTTACCAGATTTATGGGATGTGAAGGTCACCGGTTGGGCTGACGACTCAGCAACTTCTCGTTTTGATAAAGAAGGACATCAGGAACCTTTCATTAGCTTTGTAAAAAAATTAACCAGCAAGCCTGTCGTAGGCGTTGGCCGTTTTACATCCCCAGAGACGATGGTTTCCCTCATCAATAGGGGGATTGTAGATTTTATTGGCGCGGCACGGCCGTCTATTGCTGATCCATTTCTGCCAAACAAAATCAAGGAAGGGCGTTTCGACGATATTCGTGAATGTATTGGTTGTAACATCTGTGTAACCAGTGACTTGTTGTTCATGCCTATTCGTTGTACACAAAATCCGACCATGGGTGAAGAGTGGAAACGAGGTTGGCATCCAGAAATTATTCCGCAAAAGAAAAGCGAGAAAGAAATCCTTGTCATCGGTGGTGGTCCAGCAGGACTAGAATGTGCACGCGCACTTGGGGATCGCGGTTACGACGTGTTGCTTACGGAAGCTCGGCGCAAACTTGGAGGACGTGTGGAATTGGAATCACAAATGCCGGGCTTAATTGAGTGGCGGCGGGTGATGGAATGGCGATTGTTGCAAATTGAAAAAATGCCTAATGTTACTGTGTATCCCAGCAGTCCAATGGAGGTTGCGGATGTGTTAGAGCTTGGCATTCAAGATGTGATTATTGCCACTGGAGCTAAATGGCGCAGAGACGGCATTGGCCGCTCCTATTGGCGACCTATTCCAGGGCATGATCAAAAGCACATCTATTCGCCAGATGATATTTTAGAAGGCAAATATCCATCAGGACATGTGCTTATATTTGATGATGATCTTTATTATATGGGAAGTTTGATCGCGGAAAAATTGGTTGAACAAGGCTGTGAAGTTACCTTAATTACCCCCAAACCGCTGATTTCGGCCTATGCAAGGTATACACTGGAACAGGGGCGTATTCAGACTCGATTACGCGAATCTGGTGTTCGTATGGAACCGAATTCTACCCTTGATCGCATTGATGCTGATAGTGTTACCATCTCCAATTCATTAAAGGGTAAAACGTATCAATTGCCTTGTGATGCGGTGGCGCTAGTGACGGATCGTTTACCGAATGATGGACTTTATCAGGCGTTGAAAGCGGAAACGGCCGTATCTTCATTAAATAGTTTAAGCGTTATCGGTGATGCAGATGCGCCCAATGTTATTGAAAGAGCGGTGTTTGCAGGTCATCTTGCCGCACGTGAGTTTGATGAACCAGCAACTATTGGCACACCTTTCCGCATTGAACGGACATTAAAATCATGACGAATCCACAACAAGAAACGGCCGTAAACGACTATTTTGATATTCTATTCCAGCCGATCCAAATTGGACCTGTCGTCGCACCCAATCGCCTCTATCAAGTACCGCACTGCAACGGCTTAGCCTACCGTCATCCACGCGCAATTGCTGCCATGAGGGGCATAAAAGCAGAAGGGGGATGGGGGGTCGTTTGTACCGAAGAAACCCAAATCCACCATACGAGCGATCAAACCCCTTACATCGAGGGCCGATTGTGGAACGATGATGATATTCCAGCGATGCAATTGGTAACAGATGTAGTTCATCAACATGGGGCTTTGGCTGGTGTACAACTTGCTTATCATGGCATTCTCGGCTCAAATCTTTATTCAAGGATGCCCACCTTAGGCCCTCGTTCCATGTCGATCTGGGGTGGCAGCGGTATCGAGCCAGCCCATTCACGGCGCATGGATAAAGGAGATATTCGTAATGTGCTTCGCTGGCAGCGTGAAGCGGCTCTTCGTGCGAAAGAGGCAGACTTCGACATCATCTATGTTTATGGACAAACATTGCCGTGGCAATTCTTGTCTCGTCGAGCCAACGACCGCACAGATGAATATGGTGGCCGTTTAGAAAATCGCGTGCGCTTCTTACGAGAAATGATCGAAGTGACTAAAGAAGCTGCGGGTGATCGTTGTGCCATCGCTTTGCGCTTGGCAACTGATGAACTTATGGGGGAAGATGGCATTAGCAGCAAAGGTGAAGGGTATGATATTGTCGCCATGATTGCAGAACTGCCTGACTTATGGGATGTGAAAATTAGCGGTTGGAGTAATAATTCAGCGACATCCCGCTTTGAGAAGGAAGGCTTTCAAGAGCAATTCATCGACTTTGTTAAACCATTAACAAGCAAACCCGTGGTCGGAGTGGGACGCTATACCTCACCAGAAAGTATGGTTTCCCTGATTAAGCGTGGCATTGTCGATATAATTGGGGCAGCACGGCCGTCTATAGCCGATCCATTTTTGCCCAAGAAAATTAAAGAGGGGCGATTCGATGACATCCGCGAATGCATTGGTTGTAACATTTGTGTGACCGGTGACACCATGTTCATGCCCATTCGTTGTACGCAAAATCCAACAATGGGCGAAGAGTGGAAACGAGGCTGGCATCCAGAAAGCATCTCACCAAAGAAAAGTGATAAAGAAATATTGATTGTTGGTGGGGGGCCTGCAGGATTAGAATGCGCGCGGGCTTTAGGGTATCGTGGGTACAATGTTTCACTTGCTGAAGCTAGACGGGAATTAGGCGGGCGTGTGGAACTAGAATCCCGATTACCTGGTTTGATCGAGTGGCGCCGTGTCATTGAATGGCGTCTAACTCAAATAGAAAAAATGCCGAATGTCACAGTGTACCCCAGTAGCCCAATGGATGCGGATGCAATCATGGAACTTGGCGTACAGGATGTGATCATTGCCACAGGTGCCACTTGGCGCCGTGATGGCATTGGCCGTTCGCATTGGCAACCGTTGCCCGGGCATAATCTACCCCATGTTTACACACCTGATGATATATTGGCCGACCGCTTGCCCTCTGGCAAAGTCATCATATTTGATGATGAGCATTATTATTTTGGTGGGATTATTGCTGAAAAGTTAGCACAAACTGGTTGTGAAGTGATCTTGGTTACGCCAGCATCTGTTATTTCTTCCTACACACAATACACACTTGAACAGACACGGGTACAAAATCGCCTGTTAGCGTTGGGTGTTGACTTGCGTACCCAAGTTACCCTCAATGCCATTCAATCTGACCATGTGAAGCTGTCTGATGACTTAAATGACACTGAATTTAATTTGAACTGTGATGCTATTGTTTTGGTTGTTGATCGATTGCCTAATGATGCTCTTTATCAGACACTAAAGCCATTGTTGGCTGAGCAAAAATTAGCATCTTTGCGGGTCATTGGTGATGCAGATGCACCTCACATTATAGAACGGGCTGTGTTTGCAGGTCACCTTGCTGCCCGCGAATTTGATAAAGCACCTGTTGAAGGGACGCCTTTTAAAGTTGAACGATTCGCTTAGGATTTGGTATCCGTGAAATTGTCCAGCAAATGGAGATGACTATTATGAGTACAAGTTCCTATCAAGCCGTTTATCAATCTTGGAAAGCCGATCCTCAGAATTTTTGGGATCAAGCCGCCAACGATGTCCAATGGTTTAAACCTTGGACGAAGGTTCTCAATGATGAGAATCCCCCTTTTTACCATTGGTTTGAGGGTGGTCAACTAAATAGTTGTTATAACGCACTTGACTATCATGTTGAAAACGGCCGTTCCGAGCAACCCGCGTTAATCTACGACAGTCCTGTCACCGATACCATCAAACAATATACCTATCGTGAGTTGCGAGATAAAGTCGCCCGATTAGCTGGTGTGTTGGTGCAAAAAGGTGTAGAGAAGGGAGACCGTGTCATCATTTACATGCCCATGGTGCCCGAAGCTGTGATGGCTATGTTGGCGTGTGCGCGCATTGGCGCTATTCATTCCGTCGTATTTGGTGGATTTGCCGCCAACGAATTGGCAACCCGCATTGACGATGCCAAACCCAAACTAATTATGTCCGCATCTTGTGGCATTGAAGTTAAACGCATTGTCGAATATAAACCCTTACTGGACAAAGCAATCGAATTAGCCCAATTTAAGCCAGAAAAATGCCTCATCTTTCAGCGACCACAAGCAACCGCAACCTTCATTGAAGGACGTGATTTCGATTGGCAAGAGGCGTTGGCAACAGCAGACGCAGCACCTTGTGTGCCAGTTGCTGCGACAGATCCACTTTATATCCTCTACACATCTGGTACAACAGGTATTCCCAAAGGTGTGGTGCGTGACAACGGAGGGCATCTTGTCGCCCTTAAATGGAGCATGAAACATATCTTTAATGCCGATCCCGGTGACGTCTACTGGGCCGCATCTGACGTAGGTTGGGTGGTGGGTCATTCCTACATTGTGTATGCTCCTCTGTTTCATGGATGTACAACAATTTTGTATGAAGGCAAGCCAGTAGGAACACCAGATGCCGGGGTTTTCTGGCGTGTTATTGCTCAGCACAAAGTAAATGTTCTCTTTACCGCCCCCACGGCCATACGCGCTATCAAACGGGAAGACCCCAATGGTGAACTCATTCAGCCATATGATTTAGATCACTTTCGGGCACTCTTTCTGGCTGGCGAACGGTGTGATCCCGCTACTTTGCATTGGGCTCAGGATATGTTGGGCGTCCCGTTGATTGACCATTGGTGGCAGACGGAAACGGGTTGGCCCATTGCTGCCAATCCTCTTGGCATTGAACAATTGCCCATCAAGCCTGGCTCTGCAGCAGTACCCATGCCTGGCTATGATGTGCGTGTCTTGTTACCAAATGGTAAAGAAGCGGATGTGAACGAGGTAGGAACCATCGTTATTAAATTACCTTTGCCACCAAGCTGTTTGCCTACACTTTGGAACAATGATGAACGTTATCAGGAATCTTACCTGAGTTATGCTCATGGCTATTACCTCACCTCAGATGCTGGTTTTAAGGATGAAGACGGCTATTTGTCTATCATGGGGCGAACAGACGACATCATTAACGTTGCTGGTCATCGCCTCTCTACCGGAGGTATGGAAGAGGTGCTAGCGGCGCACGCCGATGTGGCTGAATGTGCAGTCATTGGGGTTAATGATGCATTGAAAGGAGAAGTTCCTGTAGGTTTGGCTGTGCTCAAAGCGGGTGTGGAGCGAGAGCATGATGAAATTGTTGGTGAATTGGTGCAGATGGTACGCGATCAAATTGGTCCCGTTGCCGCCTTTAAGTCAGCTGCGATTGTGTCGCGCCTACCCAAAACTCGCTCTGGTAAGATATTGCGGGGCACAATTAAGTGCATTGCTGATAATACGCCTTATCGTATGCCAGCAACGATTGATGACCCATCTGTTTTGGAAGAAATGGAAGATGCGATGAATAAGTTAGGTTATCAAAAAACGGATGTGTAACAACAAAAACAAGACACCCCAACGGGGTGTCTCTACGAGACGATTTAGAAAGGAGAAATGATATGTCAAAAGCATTACCAATAGGAACAATTCCTCCTCTTGGAGAAGTTCCATCCAAAATGTTCGCACAAACGGTGCGCCAGGATCGATTTGGTGATCCTCGTACTGCGTTTCAAATTGAAGAAATTGATGTACCTGAAATCAAGGTGAATGAAGTTCTTATCGCCACAATGGCTGCGGGCATTAACTACAATAATGTGTGGGCAGCAAGAGGCATCCCCATCGATGTGATCCGGGTACGACAAAAAATGGGTGAACTGTATGATTTTCATATTGGTGGTAGCGATGTTTCAGGCATTATTTATGCGGTTGGTGATGAAGTAGAAAACGTCAAGATTGGAGATGAAGTCGTTGTTCATCATGGACATTGGAATTTAGACGATCCGTGGATTAAGGCTGGGAAAGACCCCATGATTGCTCCCTCGGCTTCGATTTGGGGGTATAACACGAACTTTGGCTCATTTGGCCAATTCTGCGTAGCACAAGCACATCAGGTCATGCCCAAAGCGTCGCATCTATCGTGGGAAGAAGCAGCTGCTCCGTCTCTTGTCGGGACGACAGCGTATCGTATGCTGTTTGGTTGGGAAGGAAATACAGTGCAAGAAGGTGATGTCGTTTTGGTTTGGGGTGGCTCTGGTGGCCTTGGTGGTCAAGCCATCCAACTTGCAAAAGTTCACGGCGCTCAAGCAATCGCTGTTGTATCGGATGATGAACGTGGAGAGTATTGTAAGAGTTTGGGGGCTGTGGGCTTTATCAATCGAAAGAACTTTGACCATTGGGGAATACCTCCTCATTGGACAGATAGTGCTGGACAAAAGGCTTGGACGGCTGGCTGTCGCGCTTTTGGCAAAGCTATTTGGGATGTATTAGGTGAACGACGTAGCCCCAATATTGTGTTTGAGCATCCGGGCGAAGCGACGATTCCTACCAGTATTTTTGTGTGTGAAGCAGGTGGGATGGTTGTGATTTGTGCTGGTACAACAGGTTATTCTGCTTCCGTTGATTTACGCTACCATTGGGTTCGTCAAAAGCGTTTACAAGGGTCACATGGTGCAAACGACACCCAAGCTTATGCATACAATCAATTAGTTGTAGATGGCAAGATTGACCCTTGTTTAGGAGACCTTTATTCATTTGAGGATATTGGGCAAGCTCATTTTGATATGGAAGAAGGAAAAGTCGTTTATGGCAATCGGGTTGCTTTAGTCGGCGCAAAAGAGTCTGGTTTGGGTAAGAAATAGCTGTATATCAATGGAGTTTTGAGGTGAATAATGACAACGAATAACAAATTAACCAACTATATCAATGGAAAATGGCGACCTTCATCTGCCAATAACTATTTGGATGTAAAAAATCCAGCTACAAACGAAATTTTAGGGCAGGTACCTCTCTCGCCAGCGGCAGAGGTAGATGAAGCCGCACAGGCCGCAGCGACAGCGCTCGATGAATGGCGACGTACGCCAGCTACAGATCGCATTCAATACTTATTTAAGTTGAAGAATTTGCTGGAAGATAACTTCGAGGAACTTGCCCGTACCATTACGATAGAATGTGGCAAAACAATTGGCGAATCTAGAGGAGAAATGCGCCGGGCGATTGAAAATGTGGAAGTCGCTTGCGGTATCCCCAAGATGATGCAGGGGCAGTTGTCTGAAGACATTGCCCCGGGTATTGATGAGTTGATGATTCGGCAGCCGGTTGGTGTTTGTGCGGCTATCACTCCGTTCAATTTTCCAGGTATGATTGTGTTTTGGTTTTTGCCTTATGCGCTGGCTTGTGGCAACACATATATCGTGAAGCCATCGGAAAAGGTGCCGCTGACCATGCAAAAAGTTTTTCAGCTATTGGAACAAGCTGGCTTCCCTAAAGGGGTGGTGAACATGGTGAATGGTGCCAAAGAAGCGGCGAATGCGATTTTGGATCATCCCACGATTCGAGCGATTAGTTTTGTTGGCTCTACTCCAATCGCCAAACATGTTTATAGTCGAGGAGCGGCCAATGGCAAACGGGTACAGGCGCAAGGTGGCGCGAAGAACCCGATTATTGTGTTACCAGATGCAGATATGACGATGGCAAACAAAATTGCCGCTGATTCGGCGTTTGGTTGCGCTGGGCAACGGTGTCTGGCCGCTTCTATCGCCGTGACGGTGGGTGACGCCCAACAGCCTTTTACGGAAGCGATTGCAGAAACGGCCGTTTCTCGCGTTGTCGGATATGGTCTTGATGATAATGTGCAGATGGGGACGGTGATTAATAGTCAAAGTGCACAGCGGATCGAGGGGTTGATCCAACAAGGGGTTGATGAAGGTGCAAATTTGTTGGTAGACGGCCGTTCTCCATCCATCTCCGGTTACGAAAACGGGAGTTTTGTGCGTCCTACTATTTTGCAGAATATTGATCCGAAGGGAACAATTGCCAAAACAGAGATATTTGGCCCCGTATTGAGCTTGATCCATGTGAACACGATTGATGAGGCCATTCAGTTTGTCAATAGTGGTCAGTATGGCAATATGGCTTGTTTGTTCACCGGCAGTGGCGCCGCCGCTCGCAAATTCCGTTATGAAGCCAACGCGGGCAACATCGGCATCAACGTCGGTGTCGCCGCTCCTATGGCCTTTTTCCCCTTCAGTGGCTGGAAAGATAGCTTTTTTGGCGTTTTGCACGGCCAGAGCAATCATGCTGTCGAATTCTTCACCCAGACGAAGGTAGTCGTAGAGCGTTGGCCAAAAGAGTGGTCACGCCAATTTTAATTAGAGTTTATGGGAAATAAGAAATTGGACAGGATAAGGCTTTTTCAAAAATTAAATGATCCTACCCGTTTTGAAAAGCCTCCAGCCAATTCCCGAAATGGCATCAATTCGGGATCATTATTTTCTGGAATTGGCCTAAACAGGATTTACGAGATGAGATAATCCTGTTTATCCTGTGAATCTTGTCAAAAAAGTTATTTCCAATAATGCCTATTGTTAGTCTTAAATGATGGAGAAATTTACAATGAATTTAACACATGATGAATTGGTACAGCGCAACAAAACCTACACCATGGCCAGTTGGACTGCCCAGAGTGCTTGGAATCCAATCTCAATGGCGAAGGCGGAAGGTGTTTATTTTTGGGACGCGGATGGCAAACGGTATCTCGATTGGTCGTCGCAGTTGATGAATGTAAATGTTGGGCATGGGCATCCTCATGTCATCAAAGCGATTCAGGAACAAGCGGCTGTCATGGGTCATGCTTATCCGGGTATTGCCACAGAGCCACGCGCCAAACTAGGGCAACTTCTAAATAAGGTCTCACCGCCTGGTCTCAGCAAAAGTTTCTTCACCAATGGAGGGGCAGATGCGGTAGAAAACGCAATGAAAATTGCTCGCCTTTACACGGGACGACAAAAGATTGTCACCCGTTATCGCTCTTATCATGGAGCCACGTTTGGAGCGATGACGGCTGGTGGTGATCCGCGTCGTTTGGCTAATGAGCCGGGTGTACCTTGGATTGTGCGTGTCCATGGGCCTTATGCTTATCGCAGTCCGCTGTATAACGGCCGTACTGTGGATGAAGGCGACGCGGCTGTGGCTGAATTGATCGAACAAACCATTTTATTTGAAGGACCAGAAAATGTCGCCGCCATTTTACTCGAAGGGTACAGTGGCACCAGTGGTATTATGCAAGGTGGAGATGCGTTTTGGAAACCGATTCAAGCAATGTGCGACAAATACGGCATTTTGTTGATTATTGATGAGGTGATGAGTGGATTCGGCCGTACAGGTGAATGGTTTGGGATCAATCACTACCCTTATGTGAAACCAGATATTATGGCAATGGCAAAAGGGTTGACCAGTGGTTACATCCCCATGGGAGCCACCATGGTTACAGACAAGATAGCCGATCACTTTGAAAATAATACACTTTGGGGTGGACTTACCTATAGCGCCCATCCACTCGCTTGTGCAACTGCGGCAGCGAACATTGAAGTTTATAAAGAAGAAAATCTAATCGCTAAAGCACAAGAAATGGGTAAAGTGTTACGTGCTGGTTTGATGGATTTAGCCGAACAGCATCCATGTGTGGGCGAGGTGCGTGGTACAGGATTGTTGCAACTTCTTGAGCTAGTCAAGAATCGAGAAACACGAGAACCAATGAGCGGCTGGAATCAGCCCGCGACTGAGCCAATGCGCAAAGTCGCATCCCTTTTACGGGAGCAAGGAATGAGCACCTTTGTAAAGTGGGATTGGATTTTCTGTGCACCACCATTGATTATCAACGAAGGACAACTACAAGAGGGGTTGGCGATGATCGATCAAGCATTAACAGTAGTTGATCAGTTTTGTGATGTATGAAATTGGAGACCAGAAAGAACCGGGGGCAACTTGTCCATGATAAGGGAACTACATAGGACTTTTGTCCGGTAAACCTGGATGAGTCATGACATGCCAGCCAGGAATGATTAGAATACCCTTGTTTTATTGTGCATTTCATTGTGGCGCACATTGTAAACACATCAAACAGGGAGAACGATTATGCGTAAAAACTTTTTGCTCTTGGGGTTATTACTTGCCCTCTCAATCATTATCAAAAGGTCGGTTCTTTCACAACAACCTTCAGAGACAATCACATTAAACTCAAGCATAACTTATCAAACCATAACAGGCTGGGAAACGACAACCCAATCTGGGCAGTTGGAATGCACCGGGTTCGACAATTACAGTAACCATCTCTTTGATCTGGCCGTAGACGATCTCGGTATCAATCGTGTGCGTCTGGAAATAAAAAGTGGTTCAGAAAATTCACAAGATTACTTTGCCCAATATCTGAATAGCACAATAGATTTTACAGCCTGGAAAGCTCACTGGTATGAAATAATAAACGATAATAGCGATCCCAATACCAATAATTCAAATGGGTTCCATTATACTGAGCTAGATCACGAAATTGACCATATTGTTCTGCCTATAAAACAACGTGTTGAAGCAAATGGAGAGAAACTATACATTAATTTAACAATCGTTGATTTTAGAAATCATCCCAGTTCAAGCTCCTCAGATGTTCAATATTACAATCAACCAGATGAATATGCTGAATTTGTCCTGGCGGCCTTCCAACATATTGATCATAAATATGGTTGGTATCCAGATGCTGTCGAGATTATCTTAGAACCAGATGTTGCTTGGTGGAGAAACGGAACAAATGTTGGCAATGCCTTAGTTGCGGCCGCAACTCTGTTAGAAGGAAACGGATATACGCCCGATTTCATAGCCCCATCTAATACAGATACAAGTTCGGCCGTGACTTATTTTGACGAGATGATTCAAGTCACAGGAGTATTAAACTACTTAACAGAAATTTCGTACCATCGCTACAACAACGCCACTGACGATAACATAAAAAAAATTGCTAATAGGGCGGTACAAAACAACTTGAATACAGCCATGTTAGAACATATCGGCAGCGGACATGAAGATTTGCACACAGACTTGAAATTCGGCCGAAATTCATCCTGGCAACAATTTACTCTAGCCTATTGCACACACGACAATGGGGCACAATATTATTTGGTTGATAACGCAACCTCAACTGTAACCATTGCCAGCCGTACAAAGTTTTTGCGTCAATACTTCAAATTCATCAGAAAAGATGCCGTCCGAATTGAGACGACCTCCAGTGATAATACTAATCCTGTCTTCGATCCGGTTGCCTTTGTCAATAAAGATGGCTCCTATGTCGTTGTAGTTAAGGCAAGTAGTGGGGGTTCTTTTGCAATTCAAGGTTTACCCAACGCTACCTATGGCATTAAGTACACAACCGATTCTGAGTATGATGTAGATTTGCCCGATATGGCAATAAATTCAGGACAGACATTAGATGCAAATATTCCGGCTGACGGTGTCCTAACCGTCTATCAAAAATCCAACCCGACTTTAATCGCGCCTTCCTCGGTTGCCATTTCAGGCACCAATGTTGGTTTTGAAGGGGCAGCATACCAATTCACGGCCGTTGTTAATCCCCAAAATGTAACCCAACCATTGACATACACCTGGAAAATCAATGGTCAGACAAAAGCTGTCCACACGGGCGGCGCCAGTGATTCGGAAACATTCACCTGGGCTAAAGCAGGAACACAAACAATCTTAGTTTCAGTTACAAATGATTCAGGCAGTGTGGTAACAGATTCACATACTTTTCAAGTGTTAACCCCAGCCTCTAAACAGTATTTGCCCATCACACTGGGGGGGCTGCTTTTTCATCCAATTCGGTTAATTTATTAACTGATGAAAAGTTGCCAGCTATTATGCACATTGTTCACATTAATTATGGGGATGTTGCTCTTGATGGGATGCAGCGTTACAAAACGGCCGCAGGAAACGGCCGTCAGCCCCCAGACAGGAATGCTTTTACTGCCCGAATTAGAGGCAATTGAACTGGATGGTAAACCACTCGAAGTTGTAGCTACAACCAGCATCATTGGCAATGTTGTTTCCCAGGTTGGCGGGGACAGCATTCAACTGACCACCCTCATTGGTGCGGGACAAGACCCGCACAGCTATGAACCGGGGGCACAGGAGTTAACGACCGTAACAGACGCTCACATCATCTTTGTCAATGGTTGGGATTTAGAAGAAACACTCATTCAAAACATAGATAATATTGGTGAAGAGGTTCCCCTCATTCCCGTTTCCGCCAACATTGCGCCTTTAGAATTAGGTAACACTATCCATGAAGATGAACATGCTCAGGGCACGGCCGACCCCCATACCTGGCTCACTGTGCAAAATGTAAAACAATGGGTTCAAAACATCGAACACACCCTCAGCAACCTTGATCCTGCCAACGCGGAAACATACAAAAACAATGCGGCCGTCTACCTGTCCGAATTAGACGCATTGGAAACCTACACCCAAACCCAACTGGCCGACATCCCTACAGAAAGACGCTTTCTTGTTACCAATCATGATGCTTTAGGCTACTTCGTCCACGAATACGGTTTTGAACTGCTGGGCACAATCATTCCTGGCTCAAGTACCTTAGCAGAACCTTCAGCCAGCGATCTAGCCCAACTCATCCAAAAGATGACTACTCACAACATCTGTACTATTTTTACCGAAACGGCCGTCAGCAATAAAATGGCCCAAACTGTCGCCGCAGAATTGGATAGCTGCGATCAGATTCAAATTCTAACATTACACACTGGCACACTTGGCTCCCCCGGCAGCGGCGTCGACAGCTACATCGGCATGTTCCGGGCCAATGTTGATACCGTTGTGCAAGGCTTAAAAGAATAGTAACGACACCATTTCAGCCACACAGCCCGGTTTATCTCGATCCTCAATTTCCACAATGATTTTGTTAACCAGTTGCAGACCCCCTTTTGCCTCTTCCACACTGACACATGTAACCCGCGCCCGCACTCGCGCCCCCACCATTACCGGGCTGGGAAAACGCACTTTGTTTAGACCATAATTGATTCCCATTTTTAACCCTTCATAACGGGGTTTGTCAGGATTCACTTCGCCGGTTAAATAGGGAATGAGGGAGAGGGTGAGAAAGCCGTGCGCGATTGGGCCGCCAAAGGGAGATTGTGTATTGGCCCGCTCCACATCTACATGAATCCATTGTTGATCTAGGGTAGCGTTTGCAAAGGTGTTTACCATTTCCTGTGTGACGGTCAGCCAGTCGCCAACATGAACTTCTTGCCCTACCTGGGCCTGCAAACTGGCTAATACTTTTTCTTGAGACATATCATTTTCCTCATTTATTTATGACTACTTTGACAATGTTAAATTAAAAACCAGCATATACAGGGGGTGGTAAAACTCTTCTCCCATATACGGATATCCAAAAATGGGTGTTCGGTCAGATTCTTGTTAAAAT
>JAAEOP010000588.1 GCA_024223125.1 Chloroflexota bacterium | reverse complement strand
GTGATAATGCCCAATCATGGTCACGGCATTTTGCATGTTGTCTCTGGCCCAGATACCCCATTGCCAGAATTGGATTATCCGCATGGCCCCCAGCCCGGTTCCATTGGCGCCATTATGGGCAATTACAAAATGTTGGTGACAAAACGGGTAAAGGCAGTGTTGAAAATGACAGGTACAGATATGAAGGTGTGGCAGCGCGGTTATTGGGAACGCATTATCCGCAATGAACGGGAATTGAATGCCACCCGACAGTACATTCAAAACAATCCCATCCGTTGGGCGGAAGATCGGGATAATTTAGATCGGTTGTTAGCCAAAATGCGGTATGTTGATACGAAAACATAACATGTACCCTATCGTAGGGGCGAGGCAACCGGGTATAACCTTTGCCAAACATAACACCTCGTCTCCGGTTGCCTCGCCCCCGTCATCCGGTTTTGGTGGACGGCCGACGTAATACCCAACCGCGCCAGGGCGAGGCGATTGGATGGCAAGGTTTTGGTGGATCCCCATCGTCATTCCCAACCGCCTCGCCCCCGTCATCCGGTTTTAGGGTACGGCCGACACATTACCCAACCGCCACCGGGCGAGGCGGTACGATGGAATGGGGAGGGGTATTTATTAATTTGGCCTGCGTGGGCAGGCAATATGATTTTGGAGGTGTATGATGATGAACAGACGATTTGGTTTATTGATAAGTATGGTAGTCGTTTTCCTGGCGGGGGTGGCTATGGGGGTAGTAGCGCAAGATGACGCCCCCCAGGAGGCGGTACGCGCCGGGGAAGCTGTTGGCGGGGTAGATACAACCTTTACCTACCAGGGCGTCCTCACCGATAACGGCGATCCGGCCGACGGCGTGTATGACCTGCAATTTGCCTTGTATGATGCGGCCGCAGGTGGCAACCAGATAGGCAATACAATTACCGTCGCCGATCAACAGGTGACGGATGGTCTGCTAACGGCCGCGCTGGATTTTAGCGAGAATGTGTTCAGCGGCCGTCCCCGATACCTGGAAATTAGCGTACGGCCGGGTAGCAGCACCGGCAGCTATGAGAAATTAAGCCAACGCCAGCCATTAACTGCCAGCCCCTACGCCATCCATTCAGGCACGGCCAATACCCTGGCAGCCGAGATGCGGCCGCCGACTGTTATTTCCGTCACGGCCGCCAGTGGCGGTTCACTGTCGCAAGGCAGCTACTACTTCAAAATTGTGACCTCAGATGGGGTGGGCACGTCTGTTGGCTCTGATGAGGTTGCTTGCGCGGTGGATGGCAGCAGCAGTAACCGTTGTGTCCTGGCCTGGGACGCTGTGCCGGGAGCGGCCGCTTACCGCATCTACAAAGGGGCGGCCAGCAACAGCCAAAACCTATACCAGACGGCAATTACCACCACCTACAACTACGATTCCGACAGCGGTTCCACACCCGGCGCTGTGCCCATCACCGCCACCGCCTTTGTCAACAACATCAACCCATCAGGCGATTCCTGGCTTTTGGGCGGTAACGTTGGCATTGGTACCACTGAACCAAGTGCTCGACTAGAAGTAATTGATTCCCTTAGATTGCAAGGGGTAAATAGCTTATATCCATCATTAGATATAAAGAATTTCAGTGGCATTGGTATTCATCCAAATTTGGCCTTAAACAATTGGGGTGGTGTGCCAGATAACCCACTAGCTACCCCTAGCAATTCTATACTGGGAACTATCCGGTTTAGTGGTTTTGATGGCAATCAAAATATCCAAATTGGAAATATTGACGTTACCACGGATGTGGGATTTTCACCAGGGAGCTCCCCAGCCCAAATGCACTTTGGTGTAGGCCCTAATAACGGCATTTGTTGTGGAACCTATAGAGTAACTATTGATGGGGCAAATGGTAACGTTGGCATTGGTACAACAAATCCATTATATAGGTTTCAGGTGGGCAATCCGGGGGATGGGACGGAGGCTCGGGCCAATGTATGGAATACGTTCAGCGACGGCCGTTTCAAAACCAACATCACTCCCCTAACCAACGCCGCCGATCTACTGGCCGAAATTGACGGTGTACACTTCACCTGGACCGAAAGCGGCGAACCGGCCATCGGCTTTGTGGCCCAGGATGTGGAAACGGTACTGCCGGAAATCGTCTCCACCGATGCCGAGGGGTACAAATCAATGGATTACTCCCGGCTGACCCCGCTGCTAGTGGAAGCCGTCAAGGAACAGCAAACGACCATCGGCCAGTTAGAACAGGAAAACACAAACCTGCAAGAAGAAAATATAGATTTGAGGGCCGATATTGCCGAAATCAGATCAATGCTGGCTCAGGAAAAACCAATGTCGACCGTTTCCCCAAACTGGCTAGACATCTTACAAACAATCGGTTTATTGGCGCTGCTGCTGGGCGGCGTCATGATATGGTTGCGGCCGCGCCGCGCCCAAATGGAGGAAAAATAATGAACAGAAAAATCAGCTTCGGTTTACTCATCGTCGGCATAGCCCTGATTGGGTTGGCGCTGGCAGTATTGGCGCAGGAGGATGGGCCGCAAACGGCCGCAG
>JAAEOP010000587.1 GCA_024223125.1 Chloroflexota bacterium | reverse complement strand
CGCTAAAGTAGCCGGCTTTCCCTCGCAGCGAATTGTTTTTTTGGCCTTTGTGTTGTGTGGTGCTTTGTCCGGGCTGGCTGGGTTTATGTTTCTGGCTCGAATTGGCACTATCACCGTGGTGGCCGGCTTAGGGTTCGAGTTAAAATCTGTGGCGGCGGCGGTAGTGGGTGGCGTCAATATCTTTGGGGGTTCCGGCACTGTGATTGGCACGCTGTTAGGGGCTATTCTGATTGACCTCATTGATAACAGTCTGATTCGTTGGGCGGAAATCAGCCAGTTCTGGCGAGAGGCCCTGCTGGGCTTAATGATTTTACTGGCTGTAGCCGCAGATTTTGTCATCATGAACCGCCTGCGAGATTTGTGGGCGCGGAGTGGACTGCAAATGACGCAACAAAAAAATGTCGAGGAAGATGTCCAGCCGCAGGAGGAACCCAGCCATGTCGCGTGATAAAAACTTCTTGTCAATTGTGTGGGACAAACTAAAAAGCTGGGAAGGATTTCTGCTGCTCCTTTTGATCCTTATTATCATCGGTAACACATCTCTTGCGCCCAACTATCTCAGCATTGGCAATCAAATTAACCTGTTCATTTTATCCATTGAGAAGATAATTGTGGCTCTGGTAATGGCCTTTATCATCATCAACGCAGAAATAGACCTGTCTGTAGCCTCGATGATGGGGCTGTCGGCCTGTACCCTGGCCTGGCTTTACAGTCTGGGTGTCTCCATTCCGGTGGCTCTCCTGGCCGGACTTCTGGTGGGTGTGCTTGGCGGTGCCTTTAACGCCTTTTGGATTGCCAGGATTGGTTTGCCCTCGTTGGTGGTTACGCTGGCGATGTTAATTGGTTTTAGAGGATTAGCCCGCGTGCTGCTGGAAGATAGATCCATTGGCGATTTTCCTGAGTGGTTCGACTTGCTGGGCCAGCAACCCCTTATCGGCCCGTTCTACCTGGCCTTGCTTATCTTCTTCCTGTTTGTAATCATAGCCATTGTGCTGTTGGAATACTCCGGATTTGGCCGGCTCGTGTATGTCATCGGTAATAATCGGGAGGTAGCCGAATACTCCGGCGTAAGAGTGAACCGGATAAAAACAATTCTGTTTATAGCTTCCAGTACGGTGGCTGCCCTGGCCGGTTTACTGTTTGCGGCCCGGCTGGGCGCTGTTCGGGGCGACCTGGCATGGGGCTTTGAACTTGACATCATCACCATGGTCCTGCTGGGCGGTGTCAGCATCTTTGGCGGGTCCGGCTCTATTTACGGGGTGTTGTTTTCTATTATGATTGTGTTGAACTTGCGAAACGGTATGTCGCTGGCAAACATTACCGGCCACGTGCAAACCGGGGTCATCGGCGTCCTGCTTATTTTGTCGGTGCTGGTACCAAATATGACTCAGGCCGTACGTACCTACTTGAATCGCCGTCGTCTGGCCGAGGCAAACAGCAAACAGAGTGAACAATTATCAATGAGCAATTAATAACAATAAGCAAAGGAGTAGCCTATTGAACATCAAAGCAGATGAAGTAACCCAAAGAAGTTGTAACCTTATTTCAAAAGCTCATACATTTTGAGGAGGAGTAACGTGAAACACAGAAATTTTTTACTTGTTTTGATCGCCATTTTGGCGTTGTTGTTGGCAAGCTGTAGTGGTGAACCGGCAGCGCCCCCGCCTGCCGAGGAACAGGAACAACCTGCGCAGGAAGAAGCTGAAGAACCGGCCGCTGAAGAAGAGGCCGGCGATGAAACAGGCGCGATGAAATCGGCTGAAGATTTGCAAATGGTCCTGCTGCCCAAATTCCTGGGTATCCTGGTCTTTGATCAGGCCAATGAAGGGGCGCTTGAAGCCGCTGCTGAGATTGGCAACCCGGATAATCTACAATTTCTGGGGCCGACGCCTGAAAACAGCGTAGCCGGCCAAATTGAAATTGTGACTACGGCCGCCACTCAGGGCGTCGATGCTATCATGATTTCCAACAATGCCGGCGACCAGAT
This sequence comes from Chloroflexota bacterium, assembly GCA_024223125.1. The sequence continues at coordinate 4,014 of JAAEOP010000587.1, read as the reverse complement.
TGCACCGGCGGCTCAGGCCGCGGTTGATGCCGGCATGACCGTTGTCACCTGGGACTCTCCCATCCCCTCCGCCGAGGGCGAACAAGTTTTTGTGGCCCAGGTAGACTTTGATGAAACCGGTGTGGTCATGGCCGATATGGCCTTAACTATTTTGGGAGATAGCGGCGGCCAGTTTGCCGTATTGTCAGCCTCGCCGGATGCGGCCAACCAGAATGCCTGGATTGCGGCTATGGAAGAAGCGTTGACCGATTCCAAGTATGATAGCCTGGAGCTAGTCGACATTGTTTACGGCAATGACCAATCCGAAGACAGCTACAATCAGGCCCTGGCTTTAGTAGACAAGTATCCGGATATTGGGTTGATTATGGCCCCGACGACGGTAGGTATTGCGGCTGCGGCCAAAGCAATGCAGGATGAAGGATTGTGCGATACGGTCAAGGTCAGCGGTTTGGGACTGCCTGCCGAGATGGTCTCTTACACGCTCAACGGCTGCGCCCCCGAATTTGCTCTGTGGAGCTTTGTTGATCTTGGTTACTTGACTTACTATGTCACCAGCTTGCTGGCGACCGGCGAGATTGAGGCCGCAGAAGGCGAAACCTTTGAAGCGGGTCGAATGGGCAGTTACACCATCGAGAAAGACCCCACCCGCGATGAAGGATTGCGGGTATTGATGGGTCCCTTCACCGTTTATAACAAGGATAACGTTGAAGCGGATGCCGGCGGTACCGGTGAAATGGCTGCCGAGGAAGGGGGCGCAATGGGTGAAATGGTTAAAGCCGAGTCCGGTATGGAAATGAATGCCGTGCTGCTGCCCAAATTCCTGGGTATTCTGGTCTTTGATCAGGCCAACGAAGGGGCTCAAGAAGCCGCCGCCGAACTTGGGGCGCAAGGCGATCTTGAATTTCTGGGGCCGACGCCCGAAAACAGCGTAGCCGGCCAAATTGAAATTGTGACCACAGCCGCTACACAAGGCATGGATGCGATCATGATTTCCAACAATGCCGGCGATCAGATTGCACCGGCTGCTCAGGCCGCTGTTGATGCCGGCATGACGGTGGTGACCTGGGACTCTCCCATTCCTTCAGCCGAAGGTGAGCAAGTCTTTATCGCTCAGGTAGACTTTGATGAAACCGGCGAGGTCATGGCCGATATGGCCCTGAGCATTATGGGCGATGACGGTGGTCAATTTGCTGTCCTCTCCGCTTCACCTGATGCCGCCAACCAGAATGCCTGGATTGCCGCTATGGAAGAAGCTTTGACGGACTCTAAGTACGATAGCCTGGAGCTGGTGGATATTGTCTACGGCAACGACCAGTCTGAAGACAGCTACAATCAAGCCCTGGCGTTGGTCGACAAATATCCCGACCTGGAACTGATTATGGCTCCGACCACGGTCGGCATCGCTGCTGCCGCCAAAGCAATGCAAGATGAAGGTTTATGCGACGAGGTAAAGGTCAGTGGTTTGGGCCTGCCCGCCGAGATGGTGTCCTACACCCTCAACGGCTGTGCGCCGGAATTTGCGCTGTGGAGCTTTGTCGACCTGGGTTATCTGACCTATTACACCACCTATCTGCTGTCGACGGGTCAGATGGAAGCCGCAGAAGGCGCCTCCTTTGAAGCGGGTCGAATGGGCAGTTACACCATCGAGAAGGACCCAACCCGTGATGAAGGTCTGCGAGTGTTGATGGGTCCCTTCACGGTTTATACCGCAGATAATGTCGAAGCCGCAGCCGGTGGCGCAGAAGTTGCCTCGGCAGGCACCGGTGCCTCGGGCGATGTGATCACGCCCGAACCGGGTGCAACGCTGGATATGGTGTTGTTGCCCAAGTTCCTGGGTATCTTGGTCTTTGATCAGGCCAACGCCGGAGCACAGGAAGCTCACGAGGAACTCGACAATGCTGGAGCGCTGGAATTCCTGGGGCCGACGCCCGAAAACAGCGTGGCCGGCCAGATAGAGATTGTAACCACGGCCGCCACGCAAGGCCAGCATGGAATTATGATTTCCAACAATGCCGGCGATCAGATTGCGCCGGCCGCTCAGGCTGCCCGTGATGCCGGCATGACGGTGGTGACCTGGGACTCCCCCATCCCCTCAGCCGAGGGTGAGCAGGTGTTCATTGCGCAGGTGGACTTTGATGAAACAGGCGTAGTTATGGCCGATATGGCCTTAAGTATCCTGGGCGATGGTGGCGGCCAGTTTGCCGTATTGTCAGCCTCGCCGGATGCGGCCAATCAGAACGCCTGGATTGCCGCCATGGAAGAAGCATTGACCGATGCCAAGTATGACAGTCTGGAACTGGTCGACATTGTCTATGGCAATGATCAGTCGGAAGACAGCTACAATCAGGCTTTAGCGCTGGTAGACAAGTACCCGGATCTCGGGCTGATTATGGCTCCGACGACGGTTGGCATTGCCGCAGCGGCCAAAGCAATGCAGGATGAAGGCTTATGTGAAGAGGTGAAGGTCAGCGGTTTGGGCCTGCCCGCCGAGATGGTGTCCTACACCCTCAACGGCTGTGCCCCGGAGTTTGCCTTGTGGAGCTTTGTCGATCTGGGCTACCTGACTTACTACGCCACCTACCTGATAGCCAGTGGTCAAATGGAAGCTGAAGACGGTGTTAGCTTTGAAGCCGGTCGAATGGGCACTTACACCATCACGAAGGACCCCACCCGTGATGAGGGTTTGCGGGTGTTGATGGGGCCGTTTACCGTTTACAATGCCGATAACGTTGAAGCTGCGGCTAAATAGTTTGTAAAATTCTGGTTCTTCAAACAGAGTTTAGGAACTAGATAACGTAGGAATGAGTAGGGGCGACCGGTTGGTCGCCCCTACAATAAACTGTTTCGAAATTGTTTTGTTGGACGGGCAGTGCGTTGATGATAACTATCAACACACTGCTTATCCTGCAAAAACGCATCACTATCAAAGGGGATAAGATGAGCCGGACACGGTTAAAAGGTCAGGTAGCCTGGATTAGCGGCGGCGCATCAGGTATTGGCGAGGCCACGGCCAAACTGTTTGCTCTGGAAGGGGCAAAGGTAGCCGTTGTTGATGTGCAAGCTGAACTGGGAGAGGCTGTAGCAGCGCAAATCACCCAACAAGGTGGGCAAGCCATCTTTATCCAGTGCGATGTGGCCCAATCAAAACAGGTGCAGCGCTCAATTGAGCAAACGGTGGACCACTTTGGCGGTTTGCAAAACGTTGTCAATTCTGCCGGTGTTGTTCACGTGGGGGCCTTGCATGAGTGCAGCGAGCAAGATTGGGACGCCTTGATGGGAGTCAATCTTAAATCTATTTTTTTAGCCGTGAAGCACGGCTTGCCCTACTTGCAACAGCAGCCGCGCAGCTACGTGGTCAATATCGCCTCGATTAGTGGCTTTGTGGGGCAGGGACAAACACCGGCTTATATCGCCTCCAAAAGCGGGGCCATTGGCTTAACCCGCGCCATCGCTCTGGATTATGCCGCCGATGGGCTGCGTTGTAACGCCGTTTGTCCCGGCATCACCGACACCCCGATGCTGCGCTATCACCTCAACACCACGCCCGACCCCGCAGCGACGCTGGCTAATCGACTGCGCCGGGTACCGATGGGTGTGGCTTTGCAGCCGCTGGATATTGCCAAAGCCGCCCTCTATTTTTCCTGCGAGGACTCAGCCGGTATTACCGGAACCTCGTTAGTTGTTGACGCCGGCTATACGACCACCGCCGAGTGGGAGACCACCGGGCGCACAAAGTTTATGGAGTAAATGATGGACCATAAATTTGCGACTGCTGATTTTACGTTTCCGCTGTTAGCGCACGATAAAGTGCTACAACTTGTCTCCATGCTGGATTTGTTTGCCGAGCAGGTTGTTTGGGCCGGACTGGTCGCTTGGTTTGAGGAATGTTTCAATTTGGGGATCGAACACGGATTTTCACCGGAACTGATGGTGCTTGAACTGTACGCTTCCGGCGAAGCCGCCGAAATTTTGGGCATGATGGCCAAAAACGGCTTTTACAAACAAATGGCCAAT
>JAAEOP010000586.1 GCA_024223125.1 Chloroflexota bacterium | reverse complement strand
GCCGGGAAAGCGACGAGTGTAAAAATCACTTAAGAAGGTGCGATGAGCGAAGCCATCTAGCCCCACGCCGGCCGCGTCTTCCTCCGTAATAGCCCAGCCGATGTCATCGTGGCAGCGAGCATAAGTGACCCAGGCGGTATGTGAGGGGATACGGGGCATTTTCTGCAAGATGTGGGTTGCCAGCACAACTTTGCGTTCGGCCAATGCACTCCACAACGTGACCATCAGCACATTGTGGTAAGCGATCTCACACTCTTTGTTGGCGGCTTTTCCCTGACCAAAATAAGGCACCAGTTGTGGCGGGGGGACGATGGCTTCTGCTTTGAGCAGTAGGGCGGGGGCAGCTAAACGGCTGAGAGCGCGGAAGGCTTGTAAGATGGCATGGGCTTCGGGCTGGTTTTCGCAGTCGGTTCCCAGCCGCTTCCACATAAAAGCGACCGCATCCAGCCGCAAAATTTCCACGCCCTGGTTTGCCAGAAAGAGCATCACAGCCAACATTTCGGCAAAGACGGCCGGGTTAGCATAGTTCAAATCCCATTGGAATTCGTTGAAGGTTGTCCACACCCATTGGCCGATTTGTTCATAATAAGTGAAGCTGCCTGATTTGAATTCGGGGAAGATTTCGCGCACATGTTGTTCATATTGGTCGGGCAGCACGCGGTCGGGGTACATCAGGTAGTAATCCTGGTAAGTGGCGTCCCCTTGTAATGCTTTTTGTGCCCAATTATGTTCTTTGGCAGTATGGTTACAAACGAGGTCAATGCACAGGCTGATCCCGTTTTGGCGTAAGTTGGCTGCCAGCCGGGACAGATCATCCATTGTGCCCAAATCATCCCGTATCTGACGGTAATCGCTTACGGCGTAGCCGCCATCGTTGGTTCCGGGACGGGGTTTGAGCAGAGGCATCAAGTGTAAATAGGTGATGCCTAATTCTTTGAGGTAATCTATTTTTTTACAGACACCGTTTAGATTTTGGGCAAAACGTTCTGTGTAGGCGACGTAGCCGATCATGTTGGATTGCTGAAACCAGTCGGGTTGGTGAATTCGTTTTAGGTCCAGGTGGCGCAAGTCAGACGGCCGGGCTGCATACGCTTTAGCTGCCATTTCTATGAACTTACTTACCCAGGCGTCAAAATCATCCCGGTCGCCGTAAAGAAGGCGTAACGGCCGTTCTGCATCCGGCAGGTGTTGGGCAAAGCGCAGGGCAAAAATTTGCTGCTCTAGCTGTTCCATGCCTCGCAATGGGCCAGCGATCAATTGTTCAAGTAGATTGGCTGCTTCAATCGTCATCGGCGGAAAGTTGATGGAGGAATTGGATGAAGTTGGATAAATCGGTGGAAACGGCCGTGAGACAATTTCGAACATCACGCGCCAAAACTTCCAGTGACGAGGAGCGAAAGTTAAAGGTATAAACGTTTTGATGCCAATGTGACCCAGTTGGTAATGATTCGCCCATTGTTTGGGCAATATCTTCGAAAGTTCGTTTAATGCCTGCATAAAAACCATGTAAATTTAAAGCCGCCGCATCGAAATAAGCATCATCATTTGTCTGCGACGCCATTTGCATTTGTCGTTCTGTTCGTGCTACTACACGTTTGAGATCGAGTAATGTCTGTTCAATTCGACTGGCTAAAGCTGTATACATACTGTTCATAATTCAATACCATCGGCTTCAATTGATAGGCAAATATGGTCTTTTGCTTCTTCCACACGTACCAAATCTATTGAGAATTCAGTTGTCAAATCTAACAAAATCTCCTATTGATAATAATTCATAACGTTTCATCTTCCTACCCTTATCAGTATGCTACCTTCAGTATACCGTAAAACGGCCGTTCCCTACCGCAACCAATATGCAGAAAACGGCCGTAACACAATCTCGCTCGACAATTTAACCTTATCTCTAGAAAGTAAATTCACCCGTTCCCAATGCAACGTAAAGGATTGCGGATGTTCACTAAGGTTGAATAGACAAAGAATGCCCTCTTGTCCCACAAAACGCTGGTAGGCAAGAACCGAACTGTTTCCCGTTTCCACAAATTCAAATTCGCCCTGGCGTAAAGCGGGTTGGCTCTGCCGAGTTTGCAGTAAAAAGCGCATCAGATTCAGAAACGATTCCGGATCATCCTCTTGAGCGGCTACATTGACTTGCCGGTATTCGTCGTTCACTGGGAAATAGGTTTCAACGGCCGTAGAAAACCCGCCATTTTTAGAAGTGTCCCATTGCATGGGTGTGCGGCAGCCGTGCCTGTCTGGCAGCCAGATGTTGTCGCCCATGCCAATCTCATCCCCGTAATACACAATCGGCGCGCCGGGTAAAGAGAGGAAGATAGCGTGCAGCAGAAACCAGCAGCGTTTGTCCCGATTTAGCAGCGGCGACAGACGCCGCCGAATGCCCAGATTCAGCCGCATCCGTGCTTCTGGAGCGTATTGATCCCACATCCATTGTCGCACTTCTGGCGTCACCATTTCTAAGGTCAATTCATCATGATTGCGTAAAAAAGTCATCCACTGTGCCCCTGACGGAATCTCAGGCGTGGCGGCCCAAATCTGTTCGATAGGTGTCTTGTCCTGAGCTTTTAGGGATTGGAAAAGGCGGGGCATGATGGGAAAGTGGAAGCAGACGGGGAATTCTGGTTCCGCTTCTGTGCCGAAGTAGGGCAGCAAATCTTGCGGCCATTGGTTGGCTTCGGCAATGAGCAGTCTGCCCGGATATTCCTCATCCACCAGGCGGCGCATCTTTTTCAGAAAGACGTGTGTTTCTGGCAGATTTTCGCAGTTGGTTCCTTCTCGTTCGTACAAATAGGGAATAGCGTCTACCCGAAAGCCGTCAATTCCCATATCCAGCCAGAAGCGGATAATGTTGAACATTTCTTCATGGACTTTGGGGTTGTCGTAATTCAAATCGGGTTGGCTGCTGAAAAAACGATGCCAGAAATATTGGCCGGCCGTTTTATCATATGTCCAGTTCGATTCTTCAATATCCAGAAAGATGATGCGAGCGTCGCCATATTCTGAGCCGGTATCGCTCCAGACGTAATAATCTCGATAGGGGGAATTTTTATTTTGCCGTGCCGACTGGAACCAGGGATGTTGGTCGGAGGTATGGTTCATAACCAGATCGGTAATCACTTTTAGGTTTCGTTCGTGAGCAGCGTCCAGAAATGCTTTGAAGTCCTCAAGTGTGCCGTAGTCGGGATGGATATTGGCATAATCGGCCACATCATACCCATCATCCAGAAGCGGGGAGGGGTAATGGGGCATAACCCAAATGCAATCTACCCCTAATGATTTGATATGGTCTAAACGTTGGATGGCGCCTTTGAAGTCGCCACGGCCGTTGCCTGTACTATCCTGGTAGGCGCGAATATAGAGTTCATAGAAAACGGCCGTCTGATACCAATTTGACATAAATGTTCCTAGTTACACCGTCAAGCCATTCTGTTGAATCACATCCCGATACCAATAGGCGCTGTCTTTGGGCGTTCGCTGCTGGGTTTCATAATCTACATGGACTAACCCGAAGCGTTTTGAATAACCCAATGCCCACTCAAAATTATCCAGGAGAGACCAGACGAAGTAACCGGCGACGGGAACACCGTCTTGGACGGCTTGATGCACGGCTGATAAATACCTGTGTAAATACTCAATCCGACGCTTATCCGGGACACGGCCACTTCGGTTCTGCTCAGTGCAGGCGTGTTCATCCGGCCCATCATCATAAGCGCAGCCATTTTCCGTTACATAAATCTTCTGCACCCCGTAGTCAAAGTGGAGCCGATGCAATATATCGTATAGGCCATCTGGGTACACTTCCCAGCCCATATCGGTGTAGGCGGCGTTGGGGGTGGGGAAAGCGGCCGTTTGAAACGCATCCAAATCAATCCCCTCATGCAAAATCTGGCGAGTGTAATTGTTAATGCCGACAAAATCAATCGGTGTGGTTATCAAGTCGAAGTCGCCGTTTTGCACAAAGTCTAAACCGTGCGGCAGATACCCTTTTTGGGTGTAATATGCAACCATGTCAGCCGGGTATTCACGCCCAAAAAGCGGATCGTTAAACCAGCGAATGTAGTAGCCATCCCAGATTTGGGCTGCTTGCTGATCAGCTTCCCTTTCTGAGACGGGGTAGGCTGGTTCATAATTAGGGGCGATGCCAATTTCACTGTCAGACACATTGGCGCGGATGGCTTGCACGGCTAATCCATGAGAAATGAGAACAATGTGGGCGGTCTGGAGAGCGGCCGTCCAATCTTGCCAACCTGGGGCATGAACCCCAATTTGGTGACTGAGCATACTGGTACACCACGGTTCATTATGGGTGATCCAATGCTTAACTCGGTCTCCCAGGCGGCGGCTGGTGACATCGGCCAGGTGGGCAAAGTAGTCGGCCGTTGACCGCTCTGGCCAGCCCCCTTTATCTTGCAGCTCTTGGGGCAGTTCCCAATGATACAAAGTAATAAAGGGGGTGATACCGTTTGCCAACAAACCATCTACCAGGCGGCTGTAATGATCGAGACCTTTGTGGTTGACGGCCGTGCCTCCCCCAGCCAAAATGCGCGGCCACGACACGGAAAACCGGTACGCTTGAATCCCCAATTTCCCCATTAAAGCCACATCTTGGGGCCAACAATGGTAATGGTCGCAAGCCATATCCCCCGTTTCGCCATTTTCCGTTTTGCCAGGTGTATGGGCAAAAGTATCCCAAATTGAGGGAGTACGGCCGTCTACATCCCACGCCCCCTCAATCTGATACGCCGACGTAGCCGCCCCCCACAGAAAGCCATCAGGGAAAATAAGTTCAGTCATGATTTTCAGTATTCAGTTTGCAGTTTTCAATTAGCTGATTCACACACTGCAAACTGAATACTGGTTACCCCTTCACCGACCCGGCCGTCAAGCCGCGCACAAAATACCGTTGCAAGGCAAAGAACACAGCCAAAGGCAAAATCATGGAGACAAATGCTCCGGCCGTTAACAAATGCCAATCACTGCCACGCGAACCAACAATATCAGCCAAGCGCATAGTCACTACTTTAGACTCTGGATTGCCACCCAAGAATATCAACGCCACAAGGTAATCATTCCAAACCCACAAGAATTGGAAGATGGCAAACGAGGCCAACGCCGGGACTGAAAGCGGTAACACTAATCTGACGAAGACCGTAAAATGGGACGCGCCATCGATAAAGGCTGACTCCAACATCTCTTTGGGTAATGTAGCAATATAGTTGTAAAGTAAATACGTGGCCAATGCCAAACCAAAGCCTGTATGAGCAAGCCACATCCCAAGAAATGTACCGTTCAAATTCAGCGTATTATAATCACGCAAAATCGGTACCAACGCAATCTGTAACGGTACCACCAAAAGCGCAATGACCAATATGAAAAACAGTCGCCGTCCAGGGAAATTCATCCAGGCAAACCCATATGCTGCAAATGCCGCGATCAGAATTGGAATGACAGTCGCCGGAATTGCCACAGCCAAACTATTCAAGAACGCCGCAGACATGTCATCTCCGGGAATTACTTCTACCGTGCCATCTGGCGCCGTGAACTCATAATCCTTTCCCGAAAGAACTTGCTCATAATTGTTGAGAGTAAAGTCCCAATTAACAGTCCAAACCTGTTCTTGAATTTCAAGACGCCCTAACCGTTTGTTGCCGACCCAGGTAATCTGCTTGCCATCCGGTGTTTCTACACCTTCACGCAACTGTTCAAATGTGCCTTCTGCCCCTTCAACTTGCATCACAGTGTTAGGGTCCAGCCCCAACTCCTTTGGATCCAATTCCGCCACTGTCTGCCATTCACGGTGCGGAAAGATAGCCCACCAGCCCGATGTTTGAATGTCCAGACGAGAACGAAAGGAAGAGACAAACAACCCAAATGTGGGAATTGTCCATAACAGAACTAAGAATAACAAACCTGAATTTAGCAAAATGCTATTTAATCTTCGTCGTCCACTTGCGCTGGTCATTTTAGAATCCCTCCTGTTCTTTGAACTGCCGCAGGTTGTAATACATCACGGGAATAACCGCGATTAACAAAATGATAGCAATTGCTGATCCATACCCGGAATTTCGGGCGACAAATGATTGTCGGAAGAATTGTGTCGCAATTACCTCTGTACCGAATTGGCCGCCAGTCATCACCCACACCACGTCAAATATCTTCAGTGTAAAAATAACAATTGTTGTCCAGACTGTAATAATGGTACCGCTAATATAGGGAATCATGATGCGAAAGAATACCTGTATCTCAGTCGCCCCATCTACACGACCTGCTTCTAGTAGTTCTTCGGGAATCCCTTTCAAGGCAGCTGAAAACAATACCATAGCGAAACCAACTTGCAGCCAAACAACAATAACAATGAGAAAGAGATTGTTCCAGGGTATGATATCTGTCCAGGCATACCACGCCTTCGGCTCACCGCCTAGACCAACCAAGATAGCATTGAGCAAGCCAATTTGCGTAAGCTCTGCCGGCCTTACCTCATAAATGAAATTCCAGATAACCCCCGCCCCAACAAATGAAATAGCCATTGGCAAAAAGATGAGCGACTTCGCAACACGTTCCCAACGGCTGCGATCTGCCAAAACTGCTACCAATAAACCAAAAGCAACAGAAAACGTACTACCAAAGATGATCCACATGACGTTGTTACGGAAAGCCTCTCGCATCAACCGCTCAGTGAAAATTGCTGCATAATTGGCCAAACCGACAAACTGCTCTGCATTACGATCAAATAAGCTTAAATAGAAGGTGCGTGCCGTCGGTAATGCCAAATACCAAATGAGAATGGCCATTGCTGGTCCAACAAAAACAAAGGGCTGCAAGCGAGCGGTCCACTGATCCGGTAAGCGCTCAACTATTCCATTAAATATCCAGAAGAGCAGAGCAATACCGCCTACACCCCACACAATTGCCACCAACGCAATCAACCATTTTGGAGCAGAGCTATCACGCAAAAAGATGAAACCGGCATATATCACGGCAAAGGCAATCAATGGAATGATAACCACCAAAAATATGCGGCTAATTAAAGCTATTATCTGAGTCCCTATCCCCATTTGTTGTTCAGTTGTATTCAAACGCGCCATGAGTTTATTCCTCCTTTGAAAAAAATCTGACAGGTTTGCAAGACCTGTCAGACTTTTACTAATAACAGTTATTGCGGCCAGGCGGCATCAATTTCTGGCAACACGGTATCCAGATCAGCTGCACCACTGACATAATCAGTCATGCCTGTCCAGAAAGAACCGGCGCCAACTTCGCCCGGCATCAAGTCAGACCCGTCGAAACGGAAACTGCTTGCTCCAGCTACCAATTCAGCCAGATTGCGTTCCAAATCCTGACCGTACATATCTGTTGTTGCTGTCTGATGTACTGCCAAAGCGCCACCATCAGATAACCAACCACCAGCCGATTGTGGCACGGTGAAGTATTCCATCAGGGCATTGACTTCAGGCCGTTCATTAAACTGCGTCATGATGTCACCGGCCACAAGGAACGGTT
>JAAEOP010000585.1 GCA_024223125.1 Chloroflexota bacterium | reverse complement strand
GCTGGAACGGGTGGGGGAGCATAGCCGGTTGCTGCACAATCAATCTTTCCGCAATCTGGCCCTGGTCTATGTGCAGTTGGATGAGCTCTATGCGCGTGTCCGCCAGGTGGGGGCCATGTGGCTGTGGCTGGCGATCGACCCGGTGAGCAAAATCTTGCCGGCCTTGCATCTGGGAAAACGGACGAATGACGATGCGATGGCGCACGATCTGCAAGGACGTCTGGAAGCGGGATGCGTCCCTGCATTTACGACCGACGGTTTGCGCGGCTATTTCTATGCGCTAACGGCGCATCCTTCGATTGCACTCAGGATGTACTTCGGGCGCTGGTTTCGGCCACCCAGGGCCCGCAAAGACCATTGGCGGGTTTCAGACAAATTGCTGCACGGGCAGTTGGTCAAACTGTCACTTCGTTCGTCCGCATGAGAGCTTGACGGTGCGAGTTCCCGGAAAGAAAGCGCAGTTGCGCACGCCGGCGATGGTGGCGGGCCTGACGCACAAACTTTGGACGGGGCATGATGTTTTGAAGACGCCGATCATGCCAGCGCTGGAATGAAAAAACACCCCTGAGCGCCAAGCTCAGGGGCTGCGATTGATTTATCAGGGGCGCAAAAACAAAATATTTTTCACCTGGGGATACAAAATTGTGCGGCATTTGGTCTCTAAACGGGCACTTTGGGAAAATTTCATCTTACTGGCAGGGAAAAGCCGATCTCTTCAAGCCCTTGAATTGTCCGTAATATCGATTTGGAGTACCCATATTTATTGATTCTCTGAATTCAAGTAAAATTATGCAGGCCTGAATTATTTACTCAATTGGAAGAGACGACATGCCCACCTATATCGAATACGAATTAGACGAAGGAACAACCATGCTGATTGAGGCCCCTGAAGGGGAGCCAACAGGCTTAATCAAGGTGTCTCGCAATGCTGAGGGGAATGTGATTGTCCGTGCAAAGAAATCTTTCTCAGAAGCGCTCAAAGCTGCCAAAATCCAGGCTAGCCTGCTACTGCAAGAAATCGAAGACTTACATGTAGACGAGGCCGAGATCAAGTTTGGATTGAGTACAACAGGCGAATTGGATAATCTGGCGCTGGGGCGGGTGGGGTTGGGGGTCAATTATGAAGTCACCTTGAAGTGGAAAAAGAAACCAATCTCAAAAAGGGGACAATAGAATGGCACAAAATTTTGAAGCAGGCCTCCTTCGTGTTTTAACAGCAGGCGGTGTCACAATGGGGGCAGGGTTCCTGATTGGTGACCGCCTAGTACTCACCTGCGCGCATGTCGTGTGCAAGGCTGGGTACATGCCTGATCAATCCATCCAACTGAAATTCCATCACAACGACCAATCTGTCCAGGCCACGGTTTTACCCAAATTCTGGCGGGACACTGAAAAAGAAGACCTGGCGGTTTTGCGTCTGGAACTAGAAACGCTCCCG
>JAAEOP010000584.1 GCA_024223125.1 Chloroflexota bacterium | reverse complement strand
TATTGCTGGTTACTAGCAGGCAAAAAGGATTAGTAGCAAGCAGCCATTAAGTTCAAGGAGAAGCAAAATGAGTGAAAAGCGTTTTCCCAGCCCATTTGATGTGCCTACCCCAGAAGGTTGTGAAGGGTGGGAGAAACTGTATCCCTATTATTATTTGTTCAGCGAAGATCGGCGCGAACTTGAAGAGTCAAAGTTTTGGTTCTTCGATAGTATGCACCACCCGGAAGTGCTTTATCCCTTTGATACCATCACTTCCGAAAGCTGGTGGGTGGCTCTGGGCGAGATGAACTCACGGGTTTACATCGTACCGCCCGCACTGGGTATTGACCATCGCGTTTTGAACGGCCGCCTCTACATCAGCGCCAATGCCATCATGGATCAGGAAGTCGTCGGCGCCCGTGTCGCTCACTTTATGGAACGTGCCGGCTACTATTACCAGAACTGGGACGATCTATATGCCAAATGGAAAGACAAGGCCACAGAAACAATCGAAGAACTAAAAGCGACAAAAGTCCCGGCCCTACCGGAGATGGAAGCTTTGGAGACGGTTCACGCAGGACGGGGATTAACCACCGCCTACGATTTATTGACTGCCTATAACCGGGTCATCGAAAACATGCACAAAATCTGGCATTTGCATTTCGAGTTCCTCAATTTGGGCTACGCGGCCTACCTGACCTACTTT
>JAAEOP010000583.1 GCA_024223125.1 Chloroflexota bacterium | reverse complement strand
CCACAATGACGGCCGTTTCTCATCACGCCCGCTTTTGCAAGGCAACCTTCTCCTTTTTCAAAGCAGCCAGCTTGCTTTTGAGACTATTGATCGCCCTGTCGATTTTTCGCAATTGATGCTTGGCCGCTTGCTCTTTTACCCCTGCGGCACCGTGCAACGCTTGAGCCAGCGCAGCCACTTCAGTTTGCAAGAGTTTGTAATAGGGGCTGCCATGTGCATAGTTCCCCCCGGTTGAGTTTTTTGATGAGATGGGGCGGGGGATGGGAAACGGCCGTAACCTTGGCACATACAGTTGGGCGGTTTTGTGCTGACCTGAACATAGATGACCTTTTTCAGCCAGTGCCACCTTCATCCAATTCTAGTTCATCTCTGGCAAGTTGCTCAAGTTGAACATCAAAAAAATCTGCAATTTTAAGAGCAAGTTCTAAAGAGGGTTGTCTTCTCCCACTTTCTAAATCACCTAAATAGCCATGAGAGCTAAATTCAAGGGCATCAGCTAATTACCTCAAAGTCATGCTTTGTTGCTTGCGTAAAGTACGCAGTTTTTCGCCAAACTTTTCCATGCTCTGTTCTCAATAATTATTTTCTAGAATTATTCTTGACACAATGGATGGATACCGCATGCTAGAATGTACGCATATGCGTACGGGTATTCATTCCAATAAACAAAAGTAAAACAAACCTCAATCTATATGAGTTCCCTAAAAGGAAGTCTTTCATGAATGATGCCATTGTATCAGATTCTGCATCTCATGCCTTGCCACTTTGTGAAGCCAATTCTGCGATAACAGCTTACACCTTCCTCCGGCACACAGGTTTTATACTTGATGAATTGTCTGCTCAAGGAATGATGCTTTGGCTTGATGAGTAATAACCGTTGGCATTGGCGCTGGCAGGGAACTGACCTCAAATCAGCTTGTGGCTTTTGGGCAATTGGTGAAGCGGTGGTAGATGCGGTAATCGGTGTGAGTTTAGGTAAACACTGCTAACTACACCTAAGGGACTTAGAACCAATACGTAAATAAAAATCATCAATATTTGGCAAGCCTTCTTACCCATTACCCCCAACTGCCGCTATGCCCAAGCAACTAACAAAAAGACAAACAGGTGACAAAAGAAGAAAAATGATGATTCTGTATAACATTCTTTTGTTCAACCACAATTGTCTATTTTCCACTAACTGATAAAGGACAATAAGTGTTGCAACTAAGCATATCAACAACGATAATAATGCTATATAGCCCATAATTTATCCCCCCAATTTCGACTAACGTTTTAGCTATGGCGCGGGCTTTGCCGCTGCCATCAGCGATTGTTCTTCGGCGCGAAGCGTCCGTCAAACATCTTACTATAGTTAGTTGAACGATATGATAATGAAATGATACCCCATTGTGTCAATATAGGGTGGGGATATGTTACTCAAATCCAGGAAATTGTTTGATCGGTTATGTAGTCGAAGGGAGGCAACGGCCGTTACCCATCAGCTACAACTATTGTGCGGGGTATGGGGAAACGGCCGTTGCCAATGTAATTTTGCCAAAGCCGGTCGGGGCGGAGACAAGGGTGAGTTTGCAGCCTTGTTGCAGCCCCTGGTTGAGTTGTTTGATGAGGTGGGGGCAGGGGATGGGAAACGGCCGTAACCTCGGTACATACAGTTTTGTTTGCAGCAAGTCGCCAGACATGGGGACATTATATTGGAAAGGGGGTGGTTGGGTAGAGAGTTGGGGAAACGGCCGTTTTCCTCTTCAATCACCGCTCCAATCCCCCATAACCAACTCCAGAAACATCCTATTCATCCAACTTTTGATGGATAGCAGAACCCATCGAGAGTCGGATGACACCCCCATGCCAAGTGGTTTATGCTTTGTTCATCTTATTTTTAGCAACGGCATTTAAATAACTTACCCATTTTGACGTGACGAGTGACGAGTGATGAGTGAATTCTTCTCACCCTTCGACAAGCTTGTCCTGAGCTTGCCGAAGTGGCTCAGAGCCTGCACTGAGTCTGTCGAAGTGGTAAGCAGTATACGGAGGAATAACAATGGCACGAATTCTAATGCTTACAGTTTCGGTACCTGGACACGTGAATACCGGGCTTCCCTTGGCCCGCAAGCTAGTGGAACGGGGGCACGAAGTCAGATGGTATACTAGCCCTCGCTTCCAGAGGAAGATTGAAGCCACAGGCGCTCGCTTTTTGCCTTTCCAAAGAGGGGATGATTTTGACACGGAGGAGTTCCCGGAGCGGGCACAACTACAGGGAATGGCCGCACTCAAGTGGGACATCCGAATGATGATCGATACGTCAGTAGACTATGTCGCGGATGGGATGGAGATTCTGGAAACGTATCATGCAGATCTGATTCTGGCCGATTCCGCCATGTTGGCTGGGTCATTCCTATCAGAGAAGAGCGATCTGCCCTACGCCGTCTACCACCCTTTCCCACTGACCATTAGCAGCCAGGACACAGCGCCGTTTGGGCCTGGTCTACCGCCAAGCACTTCATTCCTGGGTCGCCTGCGCAACCGCCTGTTAAACTGGTTCATCTTTCGAGTGGTATTGCGCGACACTAACAGATATGCCAACGAGGCGCGGGCAAAACTCGACCTGCCACCCATGCCGGAAACGTACTTTGACGCGATGGTCAGGCGCTGCGATCTGACGATGGTGGCCACGACACCCATCTTTGAGTATCCGCGTAATGACCTGCCAGAGCACATTCATTTCATTGGGCCACTCTTGCCGCAGCTAGATGCGGAATTCACCTCCCCATCCTGGTGGAGTGAGCTTCAGTCAGACCGGCCGGTTATCCTGGTAACACAAGGAACTGTTGAAAATGACCTCGACAACCTGCTGCTGCCGACGATCAAAGCGCTGGCCAACGAGGATGTATTGGTGATCGCCACAACCGGAAACAAGTCGGTCGACAGCATTTCGCCAGACTCAATCCCGGCCAACGTTCGGCTGGAACAATTCATTCCCTTTGCGCATCTGTTACCCCATGTAGACGTGATGATTACCAATGGCGGATATGGGGGAGCACAGTTTGCGTTGGCCCACGGGGTGCCGCTTGTGGCCTCTGGCAGGACGGAGGACAAGCCGGAAGTCTGCGCCCGAATCGCGTGGGCCGAGGCTGGAATCAACCTCAAGGCAAAATCGGTAAAACCTGAGCAGGTTAAAAGGGCTGTCAGGACGATTCTCCAAGACCCTTCTTACAAGCAGAACGCAGAAAGAATTCAGGAGGATTTTGCCAAATGGGATGCGCCAGCCAAAGCGGTCGAAATGCTTGAGGCGCTGTTAGGGACAAGGAAGCCTGTTTACCGGGCCACTCCTGTTCCAGACAGACCTAGTAACGTAATGGCGGCGTTGCCGGAAGGGTTCACAGCTTGAATGAAATGATGGGATGGTAAATCCTTAACGAATCATCCAACTTTTGATGGATAGCAAAAACCATCGAGAGTTGGATGACGACCCAATGCCAGGTGTTCTACACTTTGCTCATCTCATTTTTAGCTAATTATCGTCCAAAATCAACTTATTATAAGGAGAAAAATAATGGAAATAAATGAAGAAAGACTCAATAATCTATTGGGGAAAATGGTCACAGAAATGGGCGCAGCAGTATCCGGCCTGCTGGTCATCGTCGGCGATAAGCTAGGGCTTTACAAAGAATTGGCCGCCGGGCAACCGCTCACGTCAGAGGGGCTGGCCGAGCGCACCGGTACGACCGAGCGCCTTGTGCGTGAATGGCTGGCAGCCCAGGCATCTTCCGGGTACATTGAATACAATCAAGACAACCAAACGTTCTCTTTGACGCCCGAACAACAGATGGTCTTTGCGGTTGAAGACAGCCCTGTCTTTTTGGTCGGCGGGTTTCTCGGCCTTGAGTCGATCTATGCCAACGAACCAAAAATCACCGAGGCATTTCGCACTGGTGACGGGGTGTCGTGGGGCGATCACAGCTCCTGTCTGTTCTGCGGAACAGAGCGTTTCTTCCGGTCTGGGTATCGCGCCAATCTAGTCCCCCAATGGTTGCCGCAACTAGATGGGGTGGTCGACAAATTGCAGCAAGGCGTAAAAATTGCCGACATCGGCTGTGGTCATGGGGCTTCTACCCTGGCAATGGCTGCCGCCTTTCCCCAATCCCAATTCTATGGCTTTGATTTCCATCCACCTTCGATTGAGATAGCCCGAGGACGCGCTCAGGAAGAAGGTCTTAGCAACGTCTCCTTTGAGGTTGCCACCGCCAAGGCATATCCGGGTAGTGGCTACGACTTTGTGGCCTTCTTCGATTGCCTGCACGATATAGGCGATCCGGTTGGGGCGCTACAACACGTTCGAGAGACGCTGACGGCGGATGGCACGCTTATGTTGGTGGAACCATTTGCCAATGACACACTGACCGAGAACTTGAACCCCGTTGGCCGCGTTTTTTACGCCATGTCAACCGCGGTCTGTATACCTAACTCGCTTAGTCAGGAAGTTGGTTTGGCGTTGGGGGCGCAGGCTGGTGAGTCCCGCTTGCGTGATGTCGTCACCCAGGGCGGTTTTTCTCAATTTCGGCGGGCGACTGAGACACCGTTCAATCTGATCCTGGAAGCAAAACTGTAAACCACCTGGTTTTCTTATCTGAATCAAACAAAAGGAGAAAATTATGTCAATAAATCTGTCAAACATCAAATGGGGATGGGTAGTTTTAGGGGTGGTGATTGCGTTTGTGATTGCCTTTGGGAGTTCAATCTGCGTGGTGACGGGCTACGCCACATATCTCAGTTTCCAGGCAAGGGGAGCTCCAGATATGACAATGATAACCGAGTTTGCCGCGAAAAGTGCTGAGGGAGTAGTGAATATCTTCATCGGTGTTGGCACACTCGTGGGTGGACGACTCGCGGGAAGAAAGGCGAAAGAAGATGCGTTTCAGAATGGGTTGATGGTTGGCATTATTGCAACCATAACTTCCTTGGTACTCAGTATCTTTGGCGGCTTCTCCCTATGGGCAATTGTGAGTTTCATTCTTGCGCTGGGTGGAGGTTGGCTGGGAGGAAAACTATCCAGCAGAGGAGCAGAAGCTGGAACAGAAATTTGACGAGAAGTGAGGTGAGCATCTGAAGTCAAAAGGGCGACATTTTCTATATTTTGTAACTATCAACCGTTCGTGCTTTTCGTTATGAATCGCACCTTATGTAGACAAGACAAGGAGATAACTATGATTGTTATATATGATGTTTTTCAGGCAAAGTATGGTAAAGGAAATGCCCTGATGGCTCTCTTTAAAGAAGCTAAAGAAAAGTGGCCGATCCCGTATGGGCTCCGCATACTAACCGATTTAAGTGGTTCGTTTTTCACTGTTGTCACCGAGACGGAGTTTGATAGTCTGGCCGCGTGGGAGCAAGCTACTGGCGAGTTCAATGCCATGCCAGAGTTTGGTGCTTGGTTTGAACGTATGATGCCGCTGGTCGAATCTGGCCGACGCGAGTTCTACAACATAGAAGCGTAAGCAGATGGTATCTTACTTTCAGTTGAGTCACTAAATCCAATACATCAAAGAAAGGAGTAGATGATGGGAACTTTTAAAATACAAGGTGAATTGTGGGGAAAAGAAGCGGTAGATTGGGCAGAAATGCAAGAACCTCTGAACAGGCCGCTGTGGGAGGCCATGCTGAACGCAGTTGAGGTTGGCCCAGGGACACGCATCCTGGATGCAGGCTGTGGCGGCGGTGGGGCAAGTGTGTTGGCCGCCGAACGTGGAGCGCGGATCAGTGGGCTTGACGCTGCTGAGGGGTTGATTACGATTGCACGCGAGCGCGTTCCCAAAGGCAACTTCCGTGTTGGCGACATTGAAAATTTGCCGTTTGACGATGACGCTTTTGAAGTTGTGTTTGCTGCTAATTCGCTGCAATTCACAGAAGACCGGGTGGCAGCGCTGCGTGAGCTTGGCCGAGTTTGCACGCCAGGGGGTCGTGTTGTCGTTGGGCTGTTCGGCCTACCAGAGCAGGTAGAAGTCCGTAAAATATTCATGGCAATGCGTGATGCGATGCCGGAACCGCCTCCAGGGGGTGGTCCGTTTGAACTTTCTATGCCGGGTATTTTGGAAGGATTGTTTGAGGCGGCGGGGTTGAAAGCAGTAAAGTATGGTGAGATCGATTGTCCTTTTAACTACCCGGATTTTGAGACGTTTTGGCGAGCCTCCATGTCAATAGGCACTGCCCAGGGTATGCTGCGGGTTGTCAGTGAAGAAAAATTAAAGTTAGCAGTACGGGACGCAGTTGAAGCCTTCCGCCTGGACAACGGCCGTATTCTTATTCAGCCAAATGTTTACAAATATGTGGTTGCAACTTTGTAAGCCAAACTTATAGTGCAAACACAAGATGCAAGGAAAGGCGTTATACATTCCTGGGAATGGGAGCTTCAAAATGAATACCACTGTATTGGATAAAAACACTGTTTGGTGGCGCATCGCCATCGTGACCGTTCTCTTACTTTTACTGATTGGACCGAATTTTGGCCCCATCCCAGCCATCTTGAGGCAGAACCTATCCCTCAATGCCTCGGTCATCGGTATGTTGGTCTGGTTCTGGATTACCTTTTCTATCATCATTGCCGTAATCTTGCGGATGAACGCTGGCATGTCCCTGCGTGAGTTGCTGCGCTCGCTGGGCCTCGGTGCCCCCTCCCGCACGGCGGCGAATATTGCTGGATTGGTGGTGGGCTTGTTGTGGGGGGTTCTGCTTATGACCAGCATTTTCCAGTTTGACCCCGATGCCGATATCGCTCAGATTAATGGCTTTCGCGTGCTGATCGCGCTGTTGGCCGCTGGGGGCGCGTTGCTCGAAGACTTTATAACGCGCGGCTTCCTGATGAATCAACTACAGCAAATAAAGATACCTAACTGGGTGCAGGTGCTGGTTTCGGCTCTTGTTTTTGCTCTGTATCATACGGTTTGGGCAGGCTTCAACATCTTCACATTCATCTTCAGCATCGTTTACGGTTTGCTGCTTGGCGGACTGTTTTTGTGGGGCAAGCGCAGTCTCACCCCCGTTATTTTAGGCCACAGCCTGGCCGTACTCATCGCCGAACCGTTTGCCTCGATGTTGATTTTTCTATCGGCAAATATGTAATCGAACTGACCAATAACCTCCGCGTTCCTAAAGCATTTGGAGATCACGGGTTATAATGTTTACATGACAGATCATCAGACAAGCCACAAGCGCAACGTATGGGATCAATGGGAATGGGTCTGGCATCTAACCGCCTACGCCTTTCTTGGTCTGAATATCGCTTTCGTTCTCGGCAGGGTCCCGCCCATTGATCACCTAGTGCTCTTTCTCGGACTTTCGGCACTGTTGGCCTTGTGGTATATCCCTTTTATCGCCACCTCCGCCTTACGTTGGCGGGATACCCCCAGACGAGGGGTGCTGTATTTTTCCCTTGGCTGGGCACTGTGTGGAGGGTTGCTCGCCCTGAATGGGTCATCCTTGCTGCTGACAGGGATGTTCTATCCTCTGATATTCACCCGCTTCCCTATTCGCTGGGCAATTGCTATCGCATTTTCCCAGACCCTGGGCTTGTTCCTGCTCTATGCACTTCTCTACCCCTCTGAGAATTGGTTCATCATCCTGATGATTGCTCTGGGGCTTCTGATCATCGCAACCCTGATTGGCGTTTTCATCGCTGCCGTAATTGGCCAAAGCATGAAGCGTCAACGCCTTCTAGATGAACTCACCCAAACTCGCGCCAGCCTACTGAAAGTCGAGCGCGAGGCGGGTGTGCTGGCCGAGCGTCAACGCTTGGCCCGTGATATCCATGACACGCTGGCGCAGCAATTCACCTCCATCATTATGCACCTGGCTGCCGCACGTTTAGGCAACCCAGTCGCCATACAAACTCACGTACAGCAGGCCGAGCAAACCGCCCGTGAGGGCCTCGACGAATCTCGTCGCATTATCTGGGATATGCGGCCCGAACAACTTGAACACTCCTCCTTCGTCGAAAGCATCGAAGGGTTGGCTGCACGCTGGTCGGTCGAAAATGATGTTAATGTGAACACGGCCGTTACCGGTACTCCCTGCCCCCTCGACTCTTCCATAGAGACCGCGCTGCTGCGAATCACCCAAGAAGCATTGCACAATATCAAAAAACATGCCCGAGCGCAGAACGTTAAAATCACCTTTTCATACATG
>JAAEOP010000582.1 GCA_024223125.1 Chloroflexota bacterium | reverse complement strand
GCCGATAAGGTTTGACGTTCGGGCATCGATGTAGATTTCGCTTTCGGTGCGACCACGGATGGCCAGCTTACTCAACTTACTGGAAAGGTTTACGGCCGGGCCAACCATTGTGGCTTCCGGGCCAACCGTGCCGGTTTTGACCTTGCCGGTGCTGATGCCAACCCCCATCCCGGTTCTGGCAAATTCGGGGCTTTCCTGTTTCCATTCATCCCGGAGTAGAACATAAGCCTGCCGCATTTTTAGCGCGGCTAACAAGGCCGAGTTGGCCGAGGTTACTTTGTCGTCTTCGTGACGGCCCGGAAAATTTCCAAACACACCCATAACGCTGTCGCCCAAACTCTTATCCATTGCGCCACCAGCCTGGACAATAATAGTTGACATTCGGAGCAAATACTCATCCAAAAAGGCGACCATTAACTCGGGGCCAATCGCATTCGTCAAATAGGTTGAGCCATGGATATCGCCCATCACAACGGTTACTTCGTTTTGGTGAGTCAATTCGGCAATGTAGCCGGGATCATAGTAGCGGTCCAAATCACCACGACGTCCAATTTGGCGATCACGTAGCAGGCGCAAGCCGGACGTTTCGGCCAGGGTATGGGCAATAGAGGGATATTTTTGTACGACGCTCTCAAAATCTTCGCGTGAAATTGCCAGCAGCCGCGTTGATTTGATGGCTCGAATGGTCGCTGTACGAGGAATAGCTCGCAGTAAAGCAATCTCGCCAAAGAAGTCATTGGGGCCAAGGCGGTTAATCACCCCGCTGGGCTGTCCCCCCATATCCGGGGCCAGCACTTCTACCTCGCCAACTTCAATGACGTAGAAATTTTCGCCCGTTTCACCCATATGGAAGATGATCTGACCGGGCTTATATTCGGCTACT
>JAAEOP010000581.1 GCA_024223125.1 Chloroflexota bacterium | reverse complement strand
TGATCATTAGCTTGATTGGGGCGTACATGGCTGGAACTAATCTACCTGATGGTCCTGAATTTTCCCCAACTGCGGCGTTGGCCATTGAGAGTACTGCCGGTGCCATCTCATCGGGGACCTCCCTTCAAGCGACAGAGGTGCCAAAGCTTAGCATTCTGGATAGCTTTCTCCCTTGGATGTTTATGGCCTTTGGGGTATTTATTCTTTTGGTGGCTATGAAAAGTAGAGTTGGCGTAGTGAAAGACAAACAAGGGTTTAGAAAAGTTGAGTACAAAGCGCCCAAGGGTTATCAAAAGATTCCTTGGACAGTTAAAGATGGGTGATAGCCATCATGGAAGATGTAAACATATAGTCCTTTAGAAAAGTTTTTGCCCAACAATGTACGTGACGAGTGATGTGTGAAATTCCCTCACGTATCACGCATCAGAAAACCACTAACGTCGATGGGAAAAACTTTTCTGGGCAGCTATACCAAAATAACTGCTTGGACTATGATCTTCGTTTCGGCCAATATAACAACGGATCATTGGATTAACCGGATTTGTATCCGTTAAGTCCCGGAATCCGTTGTTATATGCCTACCGAGTGGCCGAAATGCCTAACCAGATTTGAAAGCGAGAGGCTTATGGAAGTTAATTGGACGCTTGCTATCTATATCATTATTGCTTTTTTTGCCATCTCCGGCTTCTTTAAAGGATGGTGGAAAGAAACAATTATCACCTTCTTCTTGGGTGTTCTTATTTTTCTATTGAATACACCCGAAATTACCCAATGGATTGTTGAACAACTCAATTCTTTTAAGATGGATTTCCTTGACCCTCTCTTTGGCTTTAACCCCGGAAGCCGTGAGACACAGATTGATGGCGGTAGCCGGAATATGTGGATCATTGTTCTCCTCGTATTTGTTTTACTGGCCGCGTTAATTGGCCGGTCTAGCCTGCCCAATAAACGCGGCAGGGGAAAAGCTTTTAACACATATCCTGTTACTCCATTGGGAGGCGTGTTGGGAGGCTTGCTTGGGGCTCTAAATGGCTTCCTTATCATCAATTTGTTCAGAGAGTATCTGGATGGACGGAACTTGCCGACCAGTAATGCGCCGGCTACCGAAATAGCGATGGCTGGGAGTGGCAGTATTGGGACAGTTTCGTCAGGCGTCTCTATTCAAGCAGCAGATGTGGCTAACTTTGCCCTATTAGATAATTTTCTTCCCTGGGCAGTTATCGGGCTGGGTCTCTTGCTTCTTGTAGCAGTGTTGGTCTCCATGCGAGGCGATAGAGTGCCATTTGGCTATATTAAATGGGGCCATAAAAAGGAAAAAGATAATTTCTTTGCGATACCACTTTTGGTTAAAGGGAAGTAAAACGATGTTGAAAAGTACGTATAGGCTTCTCCCTGTTCTTCAAATTAGGGGCGACTGTACGCCAATTAACCCGATAAGCTTCAAAGGGTAAAAACTATGAATATTGATTGGATGCTCCTAACATACCTTATTGTTGGCTTTTTTGCGATAGTAGGTTTTTTTAGAGGCTGGTGGAAAGAGGCCATCACCCTGCTGGTTTTGGCTGTGTTGGTAATGTTGCTTCGGCGGCCTGAATGGGCCCAGACGGTCATTGAGGTTGTTAATACGATAATTGCCACAATCTGGGAGCTGGTTGTTCGAGTTTTTAGTGTGACACCCACACAAGGGCCCTTCCAGCTTGATGCCACGAGTGCCGGAACCTGGATCCTGATTTTGATTCTGTTATTAGGCCTGGCTGCCTTGTTTTCGCGTCTGGTCTTACCAGGGTCTAACACCCGTAAGATGGGAAAGTTTTACACCGTTAATCCAATGGGACGAATATTGGGAATTTTGATGGGGGCTTTGAATGGGTTTCTTATTATCAGCTTGGTTAGAGAATATCTGGACGGGCGAGCCTTGCCGGGTAATACCCCGTCTGAAGCAGGAGTAGCTATGGCCGGCACCAGTTCCTTTGGTGCGGCTTCGCCAACGCTTTCCGTTCAAGCGGTGAATCTACCTGGTTTTACCATTTTGGATAGCTATATTCCCTGGCTGATTGTTGGTGTTGGCGCTTTACTTCTATTCGCGGTATTGAAGAGCAGGGTTGCCATAATAACAGGGGATAAAGGACAGGGGAAGAAGATAGAGTACACACCACCATATGGCTATACAAGTATTGCAAAACAACCAGCACCACCTAAGGATAAACAGGCGCCAGTTAAAGTACAGGTAATGAATCAATAAATGTTAAGGCTAGATAGTGAAAATGGTCAGCCATGACAAACATTCATCTTATCGGCATTGGCGGCGCTGGATTATCTGCCATTGCCACGGTTCTTTTACAACAAGGATATCGCGTCTCTGGCTCCGATATTCAGGACTCGTCGGCAACGGCGCGGTTAATTGAGTTAGGAGCCAGGGTTTTCATTGGCCATCAGGCCGGGAATCTGGCTGATGATCTGGATGTCGTGGTAGTATCGTCGGCCATTGCGCCGGATAACCCGGAATTGGTTGAGGCCCAGCGTCGGGGGTTGACCGTTGCCAAGCGGGCGGACTGGCTGGGGCACATGATGCAGCATCAAACAGGCATTGCTATTGCCGGAACGCATGGTAAAACTACCACCACCGCGATGACCGCCTTTGTGCTGCAAGAAGCCGGTCAAGACCCGACTTACATCGTCGGTGGCTTCATC
>JAAEOP010000580.1 GCA_024223125.1 Chloroflexota bacterium | reverse complement strand
GGGGTGTTTCACACCCCCATGCACCCCTTTTTTCGGCTTCATCTGGCCTCGGCTGAGTAGTTACTTCAATTGATTGATATAGTCGTCCATGCGGTCAAAACTTGCCTCCCAGATGTGGCGGTACTGCTCTGTCCAGTTGGAAATTTTTTGCAGTGGGGTTACGTCGATGGTGCAGGGTCGATACTGCGCTTTTTGCCCCTGAGTGATGAGACCTGCGCGTTCCAATACTTTAATGTGTCTCGAAATGGCTGGTAAACTTACATCAAACGGCTCTGCCAGTTCGTTTACGGTTGCCTCCCCTTCCGCTAAACGTGCTAAAATCGCCCGCCGCGTCGAGTTTGCCAATGCTGCAAAGATCTGGCTTAGTTTATCGTCATCACTTATCATAATTTTTCTATTTAACCTACTAGTTAATTAACACATTAGTATAATACTGTGGTTTATTCTATTTGTCAAGGGAAGCGCCAAAACCAATATCGGTTCTGGTGTTGGGATTGGCTGGTGGCTCAATAACAGAGG
>JAAEOP010000579.1 GCA_024223125.1 Chloroflexota bacterium | reverse complement strand
TATTACAGTGACTCTTGTCGCAGTAAAGGAATGAGGGCTAAAATTGAAGAAAGCATAATTTTGGTTCAAGAAAAAGCAAAGATGTCGATTCTTGCAAAGATTCGACATCTTTTTGCATCAGTACCACAATCACAACCCATGCCGGCTCGCCATAATCGCGGCCTGCGTGCGGTCTGTGACGTTCAGTTTGGCGAAGATGGCGCTGACGTGGTTGCGTACTGTTCCCTCTGAAAGGTGCAGTTGGCCCGCGATATCCGCGTTGTTCAGGCCGCGGGCCAAAAAGTGAGAAGGATTATGTGATCTTCCGGTCAAGCGTAATAATTCCCGCCTCCAAGGCGGTAGTCACGGCTGCGGTGCGGTCATCTACGCCCAGTTTGTTATAAATGTGAATGAGGTGGGTTTTGACAGTAGACGTGCTGATGTATAGCGCTTTGCCAACCTCTTTGTTACTGTTCCCTTTTGCTACTAATTCCAATACCTCAATTTCACGAGCACTCAGGCTTTCTTGGGCAGGGGCGCGCATTCGAGTCATCAGGCGTGCGGCGACAGTTGGAGCTAGCACAGATTTTCCGGTGGCAGCAGCCCGAATTGCACGGAACAACTCTTCCCGCGGGGTATCTTTCAACAAATAGCCGGTAGCCCCGGCTTCAATGGCGCGCAAAATATCTGCGTCCGAATCGTAGGTTGTAAGAATCAAGATATGGGCCGACGGTTGTTGTGCCTTTATCGCTTTAATTGCGCCAACACCGTCCAGCCCAGGCATCCGTAAATCCATCAACGTGACATCGGGTGCGAGTTCGCGGTGAAGCATGACTGCCATGTCACCATCTTCCGCCACTCCCACGACTTCGAAATCAGGCTGTCCAGCCAACATTCCGGCCAGCCCTTCGCGAACAACCGGATGATCATCTGTAATTAAAATGCGAATTAAGTTCGTCATATTTTGGTAGCTCCGGATCATCTATGTAGTGAATTACGAATCGTCAGGAAAGTTTTGTCTGGGGGTTGCGCGAAGTAGACATAGTGAACTTCAATTGGAAAGGGGGATGGAGACAACAACGGTTGTACCTTCTCCAGGATCACTCTCGATAGCCGCGAACCCGCCGCAATGTGCAGCGCGTTCTTGCATTGCTTGCAACCCATAGCCGCCAGAAAGTGTCGATGGCTCTGCCCCGTCAAGGCCCACACCGTTATCTTGCACGTCTAAGATGACGAGATCACTCATGTAGGAGAGCGTCAACTGTACGGTCGTGGCTTGCGCATGTTTAAGGATATTGTTGAGCGCTTCCTGGGTAGCCCGCAGCAGTGTCACTTCAATGTTTGGATGTAAGGTGATTGGACTGCCAGTTGTGTTGGTGGTTATTGGAATACCGGTTTCATCCCGCCAGCGCGCCGCAGTGCGTTCGATTGCATCTGGCAAGGATTGCTGCTCCAGTAAGTCTGGCCGCAAATCCTGTACTACTCGGCGAGCCTGATCCAGGCTGGTGCGCGCAGTCGAGCGCGCCAGATCCAAATGCTTTTGCAGTCCATCCATATCTGCCGGCAGGGCTTGTTCGGCCGCTTCCAGGTGCAAGAAGATACTTGTAAACCCCTGGGCGAGCGTGTCATGAATTTCCCGCGCTAACCGCTGTCGTTCTTCCAGCACCCCTGCACGCCGTTCGGCTGCGGTCAGTTCCGCTTGGGCAGCTTCTAACTGATCGATTAATTGGCGGCGGCGAGTACTTTGTTCAATGATGGCTGAAATCCAGATGCTAAAAATGAGACTAGCCAGCACAACGAAGAAAAACAGCCAAACCCTCGGATCTGCCAGCGTAAATGATTCGCCAATATCGGCCAATTGCTCAAAAAGAGTGGCTACCGTCAGGAGCAGGGTGGCGGTAGCGGCATAACGGATTGGTAAATGGCGAAAAACCGCGATAAACAAACCAAAAAGGGCGATGTAATAAGCAAGTGAGATGTTAACCAGCACAAACCACAGGACAATGTCTCCAATGATAATAATAAATCGGGCAGTGGGGCGCTCATACCACGTAGTCCGGCCTTTGTAAGCTGTCCTTAGTCCGCCCCCGTGCCACACCAGCATAACGACTGTCAGTAGGCCCGGCACCCAAGTTGGGGTGGCTCGATTGCTGTCGATAAGCACAAGGCCGAAAGAAACCAGGATGGTTGTGTAAAAGATCGCTTTCCACAGCCAATCCCATTTTGTCCAAACATCAACTTGCCTTTGCTGATTCCTGTTTGTCATCCGCTACTTCTTTTCTGCCAATTCATCCTAAGTACAGTTGGGCATAAGTTGCCAATAGGTTATTAAGCCCAAAGCCCAACTATTAGAGTACTTTGCGCTATAACCATAAACCAAGCACGGACTTTTGCCGCAAAGTACTAGCTGCTTAGTGTAACATCACTCTCGGCAGAATGTGAAACTAATTTTATCGAGCCTAATCTGAGCGTTATGATGGCATTACATCCAGTTTGTGACAACCGACTACCGGCTACACACGCCCTCTTTTTTCGATAATTTCTCCGTCTGCTGAGTAGCGACAAAACATTTATGAGGCTTTCTGGAAACGAGCAGGAATCCGGCGGATGCTTTGGGGCAGTGTGCGGTGAATTAAGGCCGCGCCGATCACGATAACCAGGGCGCTGGTCCCACCCACGACCAGACCGAAAGCATCTTCCGTACCGGGGATGCGGCTGGTAATCTCAGCTGCGGTAGCCGCCACCAATCCCACGAAAGAACCATTGATGAAAGCGGCGTGCTTTTCTATCCAGCGCCCTTTTGGCCGCCGTGTGAAAGCCGGAACCATGCCCAGGAACAGCGTGAACAGGCTGCTCGCGGCCAACCAATGGAAGGGGCCAAAGTGCCCAAACAGATTATAGATAAAAAGGCTGACTACATTCAAGCTGACCATCGAAGTCAAGTAAACATGGCCCAGCGTCCGATGCCAGCGACCCCCTTTGCGAATAAAGACTACGGCAGTACCTGCTAACAAAGCCGTAATGCCAAAAACTGTGTGTATTACTCCGAGCGTACTCATAAGTTTTTCCTCCTGCCAATTTACCGTTATTGGCTTTCTGTGGTCAGACCGACCTGTATTTGTGGAATACGATTGCTGATAGCAGCGCCAATGCCGATCCCTACCAAGGCGCCCACCAAGGTCCACAGCAGCAGGCCGTTGATGGCGTAGCCGATGCCAAAGCCGGTCCCAATCCCAGCTGCAGCCATGCCGATTACTGGCTGTTGCCGGAATTGCCAGCGCAAAAAGGCCGAGCTTTCAGCATCGGGGTCCGTTGTGCGGGAGGCCAACCATGTCAGGCCAATTAGCAATATCGGGTCCAGCAAGTTGCCCAGATTTTGGATCGTATTGCCTGGGGACAGGTTGCCAGTGGCGGCGATATCCCAAAGATGAACACCTGTGGCACCCAAACCGATAATCGTGATGGACAGAATCGTGGCCGTGCGAAATCCGTCGCGTTGACCGACAGCCATTAGGCCTAGTACGCCGATGACCAAATTGGCAAAACCCATCTCCAGTTGGAAGGGGCTTCCTGTTGGCCATCCTATACTCTTTGCCACCAAGTCGGACAAGAAAATGTGGCCAAAAGCCCCGCCAAGCCCGTTGGCCCCGACACTGATAGCCAGCAAGTAGATCATGAAGGTTTCAATCCGCCGGGCTGGTGTGCGCGCCTGCTTATCTAGCAAGATGTGGGCAATAGCCAGAAGCAGTGGCAAAATTGAATAAGCAAAAATCCGCACAAAAAATAACTCGTTCATTGTTTTATATTCCTTAGGACTTACGCAGCTCGGCAAAAAGTTGCCCAAAAAATGGGTATAGGGGGGTGTGAAACACCCC
>JAAEOP010000578.1 GCA_024223125.1 Chloroflexota bacterium | reverse complement strand
TTAAGCCAGGTGCGGGTACATACTGGTTCTGATGCGGTGCAGCTTTCCCGTGATTTACAGGCCAAAGCGTTTACGGTGGGGCCGAATATTGCTTTTGATGAAGGGGCTTACCAACCGGGGACGAGTGACGGCCGACGACTGTTGGCCCATGAATTAACGCATACGATTCAACAGGGGGCGGTAAATCGGGTGCAGCGTCAGGAGGATGGGGCGGCCGTGGCTGTGTCGGCTGGGGAAAAAGCGCCTGCTTCTCCAGAGGAAGACCCGGCTTTCCAACAAGTTAAGCAAGAAGTTAAACAAGAAGCGATTAAAGAGAAGCAGCACAAACCGGCCAGTAAAAAAGCCCAAGAAGCTCAGGAAGCGGCCGTGATGCCTGAAGATGAGAAGATGGGCAAGGCGCAAAATCGGAAAGCGGCCGAAATTGAATCGGCGGCCGCGTCCCAGGCAGGCAAGGCAGCCGGTGGTTCTGCGCCAGGGTTTAACAAAGCCGCTTTTAAGGCAGCTATCAAAGCGAAGATTCAAAGTCTGACGCCGACTGATCCGAAGAAGATGGAGAATATTGATAGCAGCGGCGTGATGGATCAGGTAGAAGGGTCGGTTAAGGGTCAGGTAGATTCGGGCAAGGAAGCGGCGCAGGGAAATGTAGACGACAAAGTGGCCGAAACGCCGGATAAAGCGGGTGTGACAGCCAAGCAAACAAATCCGCTGAAAGCGAATGAAGCGGGTCAGCCGCCACAGGAAATTGAGGCCGCTAAAGCTGCGCCCAAAACAAAGGGGCAAAGTGAAGTTGAACAGCCGCTGAAAGAACGGAGCCAATCATTAGATAAGCAGATGGCCGAAGCGGATGTAACGGAGGAGCAGTTAGAGAAGGGGAATGAGCCAGAATTTAATTCCGCATTGGAAGCGAAAACGGAGTCGCAGGAAAATGCTCAGACGGCTCCGCAAGGCTACCGGGGAGTGGAAGAGGGCATTGTTAGCGGTAAGCAGGGGGAAATGGAGTCGGCCGAACAGTCCAAGATGCAGGCAATGCACAATGGCAAAGTACAAACAGCCGGGCAGCTAGATGGCTTGCAAAATGTGGCTAAGGGGAGTGATGAGGCCAAACGGCAGCAAATCGGCCAGCAAATTAACGGTATTTACGAAGCAACGAAGAAGGATGTAGAAGCGACCCTGAAGCAGTTGGATGTGGATGTGGATAAGGTTTTTGGGGCCGGGGCTAAACAGGCGGCGCAAACGGCCGTGAGCTACATCAAGCGCGAAACCAAAGCGTACAAGGATGCCCGTTACACTGGCGACGGGGGTATTGGTGAACGCATCATCGGCGGCGTTCGCTGGATTGGGGACCAACTGACCGACATGCCGCCCGAATATTACAAGATTTATAAACGCGGCCGTGATAAATATGTGGCCGCGATGGACGGCGTTTTAGACCGGGTGGCTAATATAGTCTCGGCCGGATTGAGCAAAGCCAAAGCTCGCATTGCTCAAGGTAAACAGCAGATTCAAGATTTTGTAGCCAAACAGCCGCAGGATTTGCGCCAAGTAGCTCAGGATGCGGCCGATAATATCCAGACCAAATTTACTCAACTTGAACAAAGTGTAGATGAAAAAGAAAACGAACTCATCAACTCTTTGGCTGAGAGGTACGAGGCCGGGTTAGCTGATTTGGACAGCCAGATTGAGGCGATGAAGGCGGAAGACAAGGGGCTGTGGGCCAAAGCAAAAGAGAAGATCGGCGGCGCAGTCGAGATGATCATGAAGATGAAGGAGATGTTGATGGGGGTGTTGGCTTCGGCCGCCGGCGCCATTGGCAAGATCATCAAAGACCCAATCGGCTTTTTAGGCAATCTTCTGAGCGGCGTCAAGCAAGGATTGTCTCAGTTTGTAGGCAACATTGGCAAACATCTGAAGAAGGGGTTGATGACCTGGCTATTTGGAGCCATGGCCGACGCAGGCATAACGATGCCAGAAAGTTTTGACATTAAAGGCATCCTGATGTTGGTGATGCAGGTGTTGGGGCTGACCTGGAATAATTTGCGGATGCGGGCTGTGAAGATGTTTGGCGAGAAAGTGGTCGGCGCTCTGGAGAAAGGATTTGAAATCTTTACGATTGTAAAGGAGCAGGGACTGGGCGGCCTGTGGGAATTCATCAAGGATAAGCTGACTGACTTGAAGACGATGGTGATTGACGGCATTAAGGATATGGTCATTACCCAGGTGATTCAGGCGGGTATTCAATGGTTGATTGGGGTGTTGGGCGGCCCGGCCGGCGCGTTTGTGAAGGCGTGTAAGGCGATTTATGACATCATCATGTGGTTTGTGAACAATGGCAGCCAATTGATGAGTTTGGTGCAGGCGGTGATTCAGGGGATTACGGCCGTTGCCAGCGGCAACATTGGCGCTATGGCCAATGCCATTGAAGGGGCGTTGGGCAAGGCTATTCCAGTCGTCATCGGTTTCCTGGCCAGCCTGTTGGGTCTGGGCGGCATTGCCGGCAAGATAAAGGGCATCATTCAGAAAGTGCAGGCCCCTATCAATAAAGCGGTTGATTGGGTGTTGGGGAAGGCGAAAGCGGCCGTTAAAAAACTTGGTGGTTTCCTTGGGTTCGGTAAAGATAAAAAGAAAGAAGATGACAAAAGCACAGATGTGTCGTCCAAAGTACAAAAGGAACTTGACGGCCGTCTTAACAATGTGGAAGATGCAAAAACAGTTCAAAGTGTTTTACAGTCAGTACAAAACACGTATAGACAAGATGGTCTTAAATCACTTGATGTAGAGTTTGATAAATCTGGCAGATTTGAAGTTTTTATGACGGCTTCTCCACGAAAATCGGCCAAGAAATCTGTTATCAAACCTAGAGAAAAATTATATCCGAGTGACCTAAGATTTCGTGCTGGCACAGAACTAATAGCGACTATCAATGGGAAGCCTGTGCCTCCTACAGGTATATTCGAAGCGCGTAGCTCCGATGGTCATGCAGAAGTGCAGTTAGCAAGCGCTATTCGTGGAAATTGGGAAGCATTGAAAAACCCAACTAATAATGTGATTGATGTTAAAATAAAACGCAGTCCTTGTCCGAATTGTACTTCTGTTTTGGAAACGTTGAGTAATGAATTGACCCCGAAACCAAAAATCAATGTCCATATGATGAGTGCATATAAGGATACTGAATCGAAACTTGGCACACCAAAGTTTCAGGCAAATGTAGAATTATTTACCAGGTTACGAGACGCCGGAATTGAATTGAAGGTTTGGAATGTTCTGGAAGAGCTAGATGAGTTAGGCATAGACAAGGAAAAAATTACCTCAAAGCAGCGGAGTGAGATTGAGTCTCGTATCAGCGGTGTTCAACGTGTTTTAGATGCCTTGCCGCCGAAGGTTGTCGTAACGTAAATTGTTAACGTGACTTTGGTAGCAGCTAAACATAGCTTATAGTTAGGGGATGAAAACCTTCCAAAGCTTTCCAGAGGTGAGTGCTGTGGGTACAATTTTGAAGAGAAAATCTAAAGGGCTATCTCAAAGCCAAAGAATTAGAGGGAAAAATGCGTAAGTCAGAGATGACAGAAGATCAATTGGAAGAACGAAGATTTGTCTTAGACAAGTTAATAAAGGCAGATTGGAGCGATATGACCGTTGGAGATTGGTTTGAAAAGGACTTTTGGGCTGCTATAGAAGCTTCAATGAATTATGATAATGGAAATGTGGTATTGCAGGTAGATTACATTGCGAAGAATCGAACGATTGATTTCAAAATTGGCAATTATTTTGGCGAGCGTATACTCCTTACAATCTTTTTTCAAAATAAGTTGAGAGAAATAGTTGATACAATAATTAGTTTTCAAGATGAAATCACGACGGAGAATTATGATGAACATCTGACAGAAATTGTGCGTGTTTGTCCCGAAGGAACATTCGCTTTCAATGATGATAGTGAAGATGAAGATGATCGTTTAATTCAGCTGACAATTGACGAATAGCGACAGTTTGCAGCCGAATCTTCTACATGAGAGTAAAAAAATGACACAACAATTAATATTTCAGGTTCAGATAAATGGCCCCTCAGGATCGACACTAATTGAACTTTCGGTCGGCATGACAGTAATAGGACGGCAGGAAGGCGCAGACATTGTGCTGGATGATCAGATGGTGTCGCGGCGGCACGCCCAAATTGAGTGTACGGATGAAGGTTGCACGATTACCGACCTCGACAGCTCGAATGGCACAAAACTGAATGGGGCGCGATTGAGGGCAAAAGACAGTGTGCCGCTGAATCCGGGGGAC
>JAAEOP010000577.1 GCA_024223125.1 Chloroflexota bacterium | reverse complement strand
CATACTTTTTGGCGAGTTTGGGATGTCCCACGCCAGCGAGGTGGCTGCCCAGGCCGCGCACGACATCAGCCACGGGCGTTATAAAAACTACTTTTGGTGGGGGAGTGTTGTCGTCGGGCATTTGCTCCCGCTTGGGCTGCTATTTTTCGGCCAGCCGGTATTTGCCGGGATTGCGGCCATCGCTGCTATCGTCGGGCTGTACGCGTTTGAGTACGCTTTCGTGATGGCCCCGCAGGATGTGCCGAATTCGTGAGGTATGTTATCATCAAGAAAATGATGACGGTTCAAACTTAAAGGAGTTAAAGATAATGGCAACTTCCATTTCTACATTTCAAGCTACTATTGAAGCGGTGGAACAATTGACCTTTGAAGAACAGGCCCAACTGGTTGATATTATTTATCGCCGTCTAGTAGAACAACGACGGGAAGACCTGGTACGGCATGTTGCTGAGGCGCGTGAGGCTTATCGCACGGGTAATGTCAAGCGAGGGTCAATAGATGAATTCATGGCTGAGTTGGACGCATGATGCCGTTGGTTTGGAGTCCGGCATTCACTCGGATGTTGAAAAAACGTGTCCGCAAAAACCGATCTTTACGAGCAGTTGTAGAACGCACCTTGAGGCAATTGTCTGCTGACCCATTCCATCCCGTGTTACGAAGCCACAAATTAATAGGGAAGCTGGCCGGAACATGGTCATGTAGCGTTTCTTATGATTTAAGAATTATTTTTGAGTTTGTTGAAAATCCTGATACGGGGGAAGAAGAAATTTTACTCTTGGCAGTTGGTACTCATGACGAGGTTTACTAATGACAACATCGAATGACCGCGCGTCATCTCACCCCTCCTCCGCACGCGGCAACGGAAAACCCGCGCCCACCGAAGCCACGAATGTCGCGGGCGAAGCCATGCCCGCCTTCGGGGAAACCAACCTGACGCCCGACCCCGTACCCCTTGAAACGGTTCTGCACCCCGATGGGCGCATGAGCCAGTACCCCCCGCCCGAAAAGTGGGACGACTGGGTGGAGTGGGACAGCGCCGCATGGCCGAAAAAGGTCGCCCGGCACTATTCGCTCGTG
>JAAEOP010000576.1 GCA_024223125.1 Chloroflexota bacterium | reverse complement strand
GTTTACAAAAAACTGCGTAGCCACATCTGCCTGCCCCTGGTTGGAGATGGTGAGATTGAACTGTACTTCCTGACCGGGATAAACTGGCAGCGATGTGACCATTTGTGGCGGGCCTACAAAAACAACATCGGCCGTGGGGATAGGTGACGCTATCTGGATGGTGTGGGTGTCGGTGACAATGATTCCGATGGGGTTAACGGCCGATATACCCACCTGTACTGTCTCTGAAATCGGCCAACTCATGCTGAAGGTATTTGTCAGGCCGCCTGTTTGTGTTACCTGGTTTTGGCCGTTGAGCGTCCAGGTGTAGGTGACAGGTAAGGTGGCGGAGATGGGGGTGGCGACGGCCGTGAACGTGTTTGTCATGTTAGTTGTGCTTGTGATGGGGCCGGAGAGGGTAACGGCCGTGAGGGGTACAGGTGGTGGCACAATTTGGATGAGGTGGTGATCTGTGACAGGCGGGCCGGTTCCGTTAACGGCCGTGACTGTCATCTGGTACGTCCCCGCCAGCGGCCAGCCAAAGGAGACGGTGTCTGTCAGGCCGCCGGTGTGGGTGATGGGGGATTGGCTGTCCACTTGCCAGACTGTGGTAATGGGCGTCGTGGCCGCAAAAGGGGTAACTGTGGTGCTGAATGTATGTGTAATACCCATTGACCCCGCCGATGGCCCTTGAATGGTAATGCCAGTTAACGGCGCGTAATGCTGGCCGCAACTATCATCCCAACCGATAAATTCCAACAATAACCAGTTCTGGCTGCTCAGGTTGTAACCTTGCAGACGGAAAAGGGCGAAGCGCTGCATTTGGAAATTTAAGTT
The DNA here is from genome assembly GCA_024223125.1 of Chloroflexota bacterium. The sequence goes on along the minus strand of JAAEOP010000576.1, from coordinate 19,395 downwards.
GGCGCCCGATCCCATAACTTGATCATATACAGGCAGGCGCAAGACACGGCCGTTGTCAATATGACTGTTTAACGCAGACCGAATGGCTGCACTGTTAACCGCACCTGTGCTGACTTTAACCCAATCCCTAATGTTCATCGCAGTATCAGTGGGATCGCCTGGTTCTACATACCCAAGAGGAGGATTGACAGGACCTTGGTAACCGCCTATTGGTTGACCAGAGGCAACGGTTACATAATCTTTGCTGTTGCCGGGCCAGGTCAGGCTGCCGGCCAGAGTATTGGCGCTGGCGGTTACGCCTTCATTCCACACCAACCAACCAAATCCGCCAGAGCCAACACCGTTTTGCACTTTATAAATATCCCCTTCACTAGCCTGCCGGAGAGGAGTATCGGGTGAGTGGTGGATGAAACTTTGATACGTTGGCGGGGGCAAGGGGTAGTCAAAATCACCGGGCTGGGGATAGGGGTTGGCGCCTGAGCCGGGTGAGGTCACAGAGCGTATACCATCATGCGGGGTAATGGGGAAGGCGGAACAACCGGCCGTGGGATCATGTGTCGGTGGTGGTGTGGTAGGGTCTTTTACTTCCCAGCCATATGTATCCTGTAAACCGGCTTGAATACGGGCCATCAAACGGCCGCCGTAGAACGGCGTACAATCCTGTGGTGTGGGGTTTGCATAATCGCAGTTCGCATCTGAGGGGAGGGTGATGCTGTAAGGAGGCGTCACCCACTGATCGTTACAGCCGCCGGGGACGCAGTTTCGCACCTGGCCATCGGGATCGGGGATGCCGCTTTGGGCAAAGGTTAAAGACCAATCTGCCACCGCCATGCTGTCCATATAAAATGTGATGGGTGGCTGCGCTCCCGCATCACTATCAAACAGGCCAACGGTGAAGGTTTTTCCGGCATATTCGGGGCCAATGTAAGTCAGAGGAATATCTATTGTGTCAAAGTAATGTGATTGTAGGGGTAAATTTTCCAGGGCGGTAACGGCAACGCCTTGGGAATCATGAGCGCCAGGGTAATTTAAGAGGCGTAGATTGCGGGCATTGGCTTCACTGGGTATGTTGAGATCTGGCGGGCCAGCCCAGATTTCAAAGCCGTTGTTGGAAGCGCCTTCCAAAGCGGTAATGTCCAGGTAAACGCTCCAACTGCCAGTGAGGGGATCGGGGATGATGTTGGGTAGATCATTGCTCAGGTCCAGCTCAAACATCTTAGCTGATCCGGCATCAACAGGTACGTTGTATGGTTGTCCAGAACCAGGATCGATGGGGAAATCAAAGGGTTGTTGGGCTCCCGGCGATACCCAGTGCATATCCGTATGATGATCGCCCATGTCACGCGATCCATCGTCTACCTGCCCGGTGTAACTGGACAGATTGACGCGATTGGTTGTGTCATCCTGGTTATCTTGGAAGTAGTAAAGTTGGAAGTGGGTGCGGGTATTGAACGTGGCATCATAGTTGGCCGGTGAACCGCAAGTTCCATTGCCGGGCGCTGAACCAACCCCCCGGTTTTCATCAATTCGCCAGATAAAGTAGGGATTGATTTGGTCAAGTGTCAGGAGATTTGGCGTCAACGACAATTCGCCTGTGTCAATCAGACAGGCATCTTTCTGACTGCTGGGGCAGGAGCCGGTAGTCGTTGCGGGCAGACCAGCGTTAATAGCTGCATCGGTACGTGGAATTGTAAACGGCCCCGAACCGGAGGCATTGATGGAGTCAGGGTCAAACAGTTCTACACGGAGGATATTACTGGGATAATCGGCCGGAATCTGGATGCGAAATTTGTAGGTGTAGGGGCCAGGTTCCCAAGGGCTGTTGAGAGGTGAAAAGGGATCGCCATAAGTGGTGCAGATATTTTGGCCGAGGACGGATAGGTTTTGGGTGGCAATGATACCAGCATTTGCGGCATGAGTACGGCCGGTAAAAATACCAACCCCGTCGGGCGGATCGGCCAGGATGCCAGAGCAAGGTACGTTGTATTGTTGGCTGTGGACATGTCCGCCGCTTGATATGACTGTAGCTGTATATGTTCCGGTGCTGATATTGGTTTTGGTCAGGTGAACATTGAAACTGCCCGGGTGTTGCCCGGCTTGCCAGCTCATTTCGATTGTGTTTTGCCAAATTAAATCCATAGCGTCGGTGATGGGCCAGTTTTGAAATTGCACATTAAACGAGACGCTGTTGTTGGGAGGTGAGGGGCTGCCGCAGTTGGGTAACAGTTGAATAGTAGGGGCGATGTTGCTGTGAGCGGTGGTAGATTGGGGGACATGAACTTTGAAGGCACGGGACACGGCCGTTGGAATCAACAATAATCCAATAACCAATGTCAGGAACAAAATGGAGCTACGCTTTTTCATGGCTACTTCCTTTGAGTTGCAAATTGCAAGTTGCAAGTGTGCAAATGTGCTTGGTTCTGGCAATATGTAGACATGGTAACAGGTTAACGTTTATTGACCGTTGATGTTTGCTGATTGTAATATATGACAAAATGGCGCGAAGGTTCTGAGGTTGAGAGGTTAAATCTCTCAATCTCCAACTTTCTAATCATCCTCATCCTCCTCACCCATCAAAGCGGGCAGAAATTGGAAATGGGTTTGGGCAATACCATTGGGAATGGGGAATGTACTGCCGCTGCCAGACCATAAAGGAGCGTCATTTAGCAGACGGAAATAAGCGTACAATTCTGTACTGTCTTGCGTAACTCGCACCAGGTAGCCGCCTTCCTGAGTGGCGGCAAATGATTCCAGACGGAAGGCCATGTTATTAGCGTTATCGGCCGTCGTCGTGCCTACCAACACATCATTGACATAAACGCTGATGGTGGAGTCAATTTCCCAATATTGGCCGTCGAAAGCGAGAAGGCTGCCGGGAGCGGCCGTGCTGTGATTAATGTTCAGCGTAGGCGGCGGCAACGACGTTTTCATATCATGTACAAAAATGTCTCGTTTGCCGTTGGTGTCAATGAGAATTAGATTGTCGGCCTTGGAGGAGTAAGCTATATAACGGCCGTCAGCGGCAATCACTGGCTCTTTACTGGAAGCGTTGCCCACAACGCCGCTGCTGGCAATGCTGGCCCGTGTAAAACTGTGATCCTGGCGGTCTAAAATGAAAACATCGCGGGAACCGGACACATTATCAGACAGTAAGGTGGAGGCATAGGATTGGAAGACAACGTAACGGCCGTCGCCCGAAATTGCCGGTTCCTCGCACCAATCGTCCGGCTGGGCATTGGCGCTGGTGATGCTGATGCGGGCCATACTGGCGTCTGTCAGGTCGCGCAGGTAAATATCCGGGTAGCCATTGGTATCATTGATGACCAGATTGTTGGAAAAAGAAACAAAGACCACATAATCGCCGTTATTGGAGATGGCCGGGTCTAAATTGTCGCCATTAGCTTCGGTGGCGCCCGATTGGCTGAGGCGAAAAGTGTCGTCATCATTTATTTCGCGCAGGAAGATGTCGGGGAGATTATTGCTGTCGCCAGAGACGAGATTGGCGGCAATGGAGACAAAGACAATGCGAGAACCGTCGCTGGAAATAGCTGGGCTGTGGCTGTGGCCGTTGCCTTCCGCTTCGTTGCTGTCTACGCTGATACGTTCCATCACTTTAGCTTGCTGATCCCAGCGAAAGACATCATCACGCAAATTGTTATCCTCACCGACCAGGTTGGTAGCGGAGGAGCTAAAGACGATGTAACGGCCGTTGCCAGAGATGTCGGGGTGACGGCTGTCATTATCAGCGCCGCCGTTTACCACCACAGAAACTAACTGCATCGTCTGGCCGCTGCGATCATAAATGAAGATGTCTTGTTTGCCGTTATTGTCGTCGGCAACAAGGTTGGAAGCGCGGGAAGCGAAAACGACGTAACGGCCGTCATCCGAAATTTTTGGATCATAGCTGGGGCCATTGGCGTGGTCGGTCACTCGTTCCGTCACGCCGGTTTGAGTGTCATGGACAAAGATGTCTTGCTGGTCGTTTGTGTCGCCAGAGACGATATTATCGGCCAGGGAGATGAAAGTGATAGTACGGCCGTCGGCCGAAATGTCTGACAGATTACTATCATCATTAGACTGGCTGCCATCGCTTTTGACACTAACGCGAATGGTGGGGCCGGCATGGGGGGCATAGGGGGCGGCCGTAGCCTGTGCCAAGCTAACGAGGGCAAACAAGGTAACAAAGCCAAAGGTAAACAGTAAGAGTCGCATGGTTGTTTTCCTCCTTTGTTGCGATGTGTCTATTGTACCATTCTGCGGTCAGGTTCATAGCGCCCACAATGAACATGACAGATTGTGGGAGGCGGAGAAAAATAAATTGTAACTGTACAGGTGCGACGCACTTTTCCCAGAGTAATGTCAATGCCGCTGCTCTTTGCAAGTGCGTCGCACCTCTGGAAGCTGAATAGTTACAATAAATTAACGATATGGAGGTACTCAATGACAGAATTGTTTCATAAACCAGGATTTTTGGGAACGGCCGCTAATTGGGCGGCCGATGTGACATTAATTTTAATGATTATGATTTCATTAACGTTGACGATTGGCATCATATTGGCGCGGCCGGGGAAGTATGAGGCACATCGCTGGGTGCAAACCAGTTCTGTCTCTAATATCCAATCTCTCAAAGTATGCTGTGGTTTCAGCAGGTCATGGAATGCACAGTACCTGTCCGGCAAAAATACGATTGAGATTGTAAATGCCATTGGCTTCGGCAATAGCATAGGGGCTAACCCCATACCAACTGCCAATTTGGATCATGTTTTGGCCCCATTGCACGGTGTGATAATAACGACAAGTAGACGAGGGTGGCACGATGGGGGGTTGCGGGTTGCCAGTTGGAATGAAAAGAACTGTCCCCGCGTAGATGTAGTTGGGATTGACAACATGGGGGTTGGCTAACATGATGGCCTGCATAGTCGTACCGGCACGGACAGCAATTTGGGAGAGAGTATCACCCCATTGCACAGTGTAATAATAGCCTTGCGTCTGGGCGGCTTCTTTTTCGGTTGGAGCAGCGTAGGTGGTAGAGGCAACGGCCAATAACATGAAAACCATCAAAGCCAGAACGATAATAATTTGGGGGGGCTGGGGGATTTTGTTGCGCATAGTTTCTCCTCAATATATTTGACATAAGACGAACGAGGAAACTATAACATATTCGTGTAGAAGTTGGCAAGGGGGATGAGTATGGAGTGTACAGTAACTTTTGTAAACACGGATAAGGGGAACACTGATATAAGAAATAGGACATCCGTGTTTTTCCTATCCGTGTATACCTCTTCGCAAGCTGACAGTTTGCGCTATAGTTGTTTACATGCGGGTTATATAGCCGCCGGTTTCGGTGTTGACCTTAATGCGGTCACCGGTGGTGACGAAGAGGGGTGTTTTTACCTTGAGACCAGTTTCTGTAATGACTTCTTTAGTGGCGCCGGTGGCAGTGTCGCCAGCAACGGCGTTTTCCGATTCGACCACTTCTAATTCTAGGCTTTTGGGCAAAATGTAATCCAGCACTTCGCCATCATAAGAAAGTAATTCCAATTCCATATTATCAATTAGAAAGCCCTGGTCTGCTTCCATAACAGCGTGGGGAAGCTGCTTTTGTTCATAGGTGTCGGTGTTCATGAACACGTAAAACTGGCTGTCATCATACAGATATTGAAACGTTTGTTTATCCAGATGGATATCCTCGATACGGTCGCCAGAATTAAAAGTCATTTGCAAGTTGGCCCCGCTGCGTAAATTTTTAACGGTGACGCGAATGGTAGCTTTACCTCGTCCTGGTTTGCTATGGCTGTATTCGGTCACTTTATACAGGTTGCCATCGTGGGTAAAGCTAATGCCACGGCGAAGTTTGTTAACATCAATCATGTGGTTTTTTTACTCCTGTTTTTTCGTATTCCGTATTCCGTGTTCCGAAATGTGGGACAGATTACGGTTTACGGATAACGTTTCACGACTTACGGAACGAATGGGTCTTTTCGGGTGCGCCGGTTCCACCAAATGACGGCCGTAGATAACAATGTCAGCAAAACGAGGCCCGCTATCATCCAGAGAACTTCCTCCAGTGGCGTTTCGCTGCGAATGGTAAAGTCACCCAATTCGATGACCAGGGGCCAAAGGTAGAATGGCGTAATCATAACAATGAAAGTTTATCATAAACGGGGTGGCTAGGGTAATGGGTAAATAGAAGCTTCACCTTTTACAAAGATGAAACCTCTCGTTTGCACATTATCCTTGTTTGCGCGTAAAATTCAGTTTAATGGACGAAATTCCTGTATCCCCCGCCCCAACTGAGATTTTGTGTAATCAATGCACGGCCGTACTGCCCGTTGAACAAGGTGCCTCATTGGCCGTGTGCGAATTTTGCGGCACGACCAACCATCTGGATAAAAGCGAGGCAGTGTTGCATTATGTGGCCCGTGAAACGGTGCGCGAAGATGCAGCCGCGGCTGCCCTACGTCGTTGGATGGGCGGCAATGCCACCGTTAAGAACTTAGACAAGAAAGCGACGATCAAGCCGCCCCAATTCCAATTGTGGCCAATGTGGTTGGTGCGGGCTGATGTAAAAGGGGCCGAGAAACTGTTTTTGAAACCGGGCGCGGCCGTGTCAGTGTTAGACTTGACTCAAATGAGCATCCCAGCGGCCGACTTAGAGCCATTTGACTATATGCTGGCGGCCGAAGCTGTGGCTCCTACTGTCCCCTTGAAGGCTGTGAAAAAGTGGCTGGCTGATGACAATCATCTGTCCGCCGGAGCCATTAAAGAAACATCGCTGGTACATTTGCCAGTTTATTTGTTTGATTATGAATTTGAGGGACGCATGTATACGGCCGTTGTAGACGCCGCCACCGGACAGGTCTTTGCCGACCTGTTCCCATCCAAACAAGAAGTGCCCTATATGGCTATTGGCAGTCTAGGCTGCGCCCTTTATTTTTGCGCCGCGCTGGTTCCCTTCATTGCCTATATTTCTGCCGGTGGTGTTGGGTTGGGTGTGGGGTTGCTGATTTATTTGGTAGCAGCCGTTATCATGGCTGTGCCTATTTTTGCGGCGGCAGCGTATGTTTCGGCAAAAATATAGTGACTACACCATTGTCGTTAACTTAAGACCTCGCAGGTTTCCAAAATGATCTACGCCCCTCTGAGGTTTTGCGTTAAAACCTGCGAGGTCTTCGCTTAAGTTAACACTTATGGTGACTACACAGGTCATTCCTACGCAGGCAGGAATCCACACACATGGACACCTGCCTTCGCGGGTATGACAGTCGAGAAACAAATGAGTTATGGATAAAACACAAGGTTTAACTTGCCCGGAATGCAGCGGTGTTGTGCCGGTTCGCGAGGGGCAGCGGATTGTTACCTGTCCTTTTTGTGGTTTGTCTTCGCTGTTGCAAGGGGATCATGGGGTGCGGCGTTGGCAAGTGGGGCGGCAGGTAGAACGAGACAAAGCGAGTGCGGCCGTGCAGGGATTCTTCTCTGGCATAAAAAAAGCGCGTGATTTGAAGCGAACGGCCGAGATGCAAGAAATGTTCCTGGTCTATCTACCCTATTGGCGGGTTCATGCCGATGTAGCCGGTTGGATTTTTGGGCGAGAACGAAAAGATAAAGACAGTACCAGGCCCATCGAAGTTGAAATTATGGAAGAGATGGAGTGGACAGATGCCGCCCTGGATGTGTCTGAGTATGGGGTGCAGCGGATTGTATTGCGAAAAGAGCAGCTAGAGCCGCTTGACAACGAACACCTGCACGCCGAAGCCATTGTCTTTGAACCGTCTGAATCCCACACCGAGGCCAAAGATGAAGCCCATGATCATTTTCTTTACCGTGCCCGCCGTAAAAAGAAATTAGAGACCACCTATTTCGAGAAGATCGAATATTTGCATGAGCGTTTATCGCTTGTTTACTATCCGCTGTGGGTGGCGCGATATGCGTACCGCCAACGGCATTATCAGGTGGTGGTAGATGGGGTAACGGGCGACGTGTTGTACGGCAAAGCGCCGGGGAACATCATGTATCGCGCGGCCGCTTTGGTCGGAGGGTTGGCGGCCGGAAACTTTATTTTGGTGAATGGTACCATTATTGCCGGTTCTATTCTGGGTAATTCCGGTGATGATGATAGCCTCTTCATTCTTTTGCTACCAATTGTTGTGGGCATCGGCTTGATTATAGCCGGATACCGCGCCTTTCGTTACGGCGAGGAAGTGGAACAAATTGAAGGGAAGGTAAAGAAAGCGGCGACGACGAAAACCCGGGGCGCTTCCTGGATGGAATCGGTAACGGGCGGTGGCGATTGGCAAGATTTGATGAAAACGGGAATGGAGTTGATTGAAGATGTGTCGAAGCAATCGTAGAGATGCGTTTGTTGATTGTTCAATTTTTGAGATTGGAGATTGAGAGATTAGGAGATTAAATCTCTCAATCTCCAATCTCCATCTACATAAGAGATTCTCAAACTTATGAAGCTATTAGCCCTAAAATGTCCCCAATGCGGGCAGCGTTTGGAACCACACCATAATGAAGCAGTAGTGGTGGGCTGCACAAATTGTCACACGGCCGTGCGTCTCACCCAAACTAATCTAACAGAAATCCCTGTCCATTATGCAACCCCGGCTAAAGAGAAAGTGGATGCCTGGCTGCCGTTTTGGGTGTTTGACGGCCGTGTTCACATTCAAGAACGCCAGGTACAAGGCAGCAGCAAAGGGGCCGATAAAGATGCGGCTAAAATGTGGGGCCAGCCACGCCGCCTATATGCGCCCGCCTGGAATATCCGCGCTGGTGAAGCCCGTTCAATGGGCGGATTTTTGACGCGGAAACAGCCCGATTTGCAGGCTGTGCCCCGTCCAGAAAATGCGCTGGTTCAGGAGGCTATTATCACACCTGAAGATGGGTTAAAGGTGTTAGATTATATTGTGTTGTCTATGGAAGCCAGACGTAAAGATATGCTCAGAGATTTGCGTTTCAAGATTGAGGTCGGACAACCCGAATTGTGGGCTATACCGGCTCAGAAAAAGGGCAAATCGTGGGAATTAGTGACGGTGCAGTGAACATGATTTGTAAACACGGATAGGGAGAAACATTACGTAAGAGAAGTTCCGCTTTTTTGGAAAGATGGAACCTCTACACATAAAGCATCCGTGTTCTTTCCTACCTGTGTTTCGTTTGAGGCAAAGCTTAGTTAGAAATTTACGGAGAAAAAACAATGACTAAAGAAATCATTCATTCAGAGCAGGCGCCGGCGGCCGTAGGGCCATATTCGCAGGCGGTGAAAGTAGGTAATTTACTGTTTACGGCCGGACAAATCCCCCTGGACCCGGCAACCGGCAAGTTGGTGAAGGGCGACATCACAGCGCAGACAGAGCGGGTGATGCAGAATTTGCAGGCAGTGTTAACGGCCGCCGGTACAAATTTTGCTAATGTGGTTAAGGCGACAGTTTTCCTGGCAGATATTGGTGATTTCGGGGCGATGAATGGGGTTTACGGCCGTTACCTCCAAGACAATCCCCCTGCTCGTTCAGCCTTTCAGGTGGGGGCGTTACCGTTGGGGGCGTTGGTAGAGATTGAGATGATTGTGTTGGTAGGAGATTAAGAGATTGGAGATTGTCTAATCTCCCAATCTCCAATCTCCCAATCTCAAAATAACCATGGCCACAGAAACAATCCTGGTTGTAGACGACGAAGCGAATATTCGTGATTTGGCACGGTTATATCTGGAAAAAGAGGGGTATTCGGTGTTGACGGCCGTAGATGGACAGACCGCCCTCGAAACCATTCGCCAAACACCGCCCACACTCATGGTGCTAGATTTGATGCTGCCGGGCATTGATGGCTGGGAAGTGTGCCGCCGTGTGCGAACCGACAGCAACCTGCCTATTCTCATGCTAACCGCCCGCAATGATGATATTGACAAAATTGTGGGGCTGGAAATGGGCGCCGACGATTACCTGACCAAGCCATTTAATCCCCGCGAACTGGTAGCGCGGGTGCGGGCTATTTTGCGACGGGTGGGGCCAACGGCCGCTAAAGCGCGAGCCGACCAGGCGCGGAAACTGGGTAATGTGGTCGTAGACCCAATCAGCCGGGAAATGACGGTGGCCGGCGAGCGTGTGTTGCTGCGTACCAAAGAGTTCGATCTGCTGCTAACATTGATGGATCATGTGAACATTGTCTTATCACGCGACCAAATGCTGGACCTGGTATGGGGGTATGAATTTTACGGTCAAACACGCACGGTAGACGTACACATCGCCCATTTACGAGAGCGGCTGACTGGCAGCGATTTGACAATTGAAACGGTTTGGGGAATGGGGTACAAGCTGGTCGTCAACGAATAACGCTAACATTTTACACTTCTGTTACATTTCCCTTCTTCTGCTTTTAGATTTTTCCGTTAAACTAGCCTTATGCTGAAATCTTTACGCAGCTGGCTGTTATTTTCTTATGTGATTGTCATTGTCGTGGCGCTGCTCATTATAGGTGCGGCGATGCTGGCTATTGCCGCCCAGCCGGGTATTCGTTATTTTTCCTCTTTGCAGCGGTTGGATGCTTTGAGCCGCACCAGCCGTAATGAGCTGGTGCGCCTGGTGCGGAGGGGGGCGGATACAGCCACAATTATGGATGTATTGGATGAAACGGCCGTAGAAAACAATATCCGCATTCTCGTCCTGAACGCCCCTGAATTTACAGTTATTTATGACAGCGATGAAAATGACGCCTGGATAGGCGATACGATTCGAGCCAATGAAATTCCGCGCCGCTTACTGCCCACCACAGACAGTAACACGATTGCCGCCCGATTTAGTCACCCCAATGGATCTACATGGCTACTTTATTCGCGGGCGCTGCTAACCAATGTGGGCGTAGACCGACAAATGGTCGTTTACGCCATGCCCGAACCGACGCCACTGGCCTTTTTTGAGGAGTTGGGATTTGGCCGCATTTTGTTTCGTGCCGGGTTGGTGGCGATGGTAGTTGCTGTTTTGTTGGGGGCCTGGATTTCCCGTTCGGTGGCCCGGCCGTTACAAAAATTGGCCAGTGCGGCCGAAGCGATTGCCAGCGGAGATTATGAGCAGCAGTTGCCCCTGCAAGGACCGGAAGAGGTGCAGCGCGTGGCCGCCAGCTTTAATACGATGTCTACCGAAGTGACCCATACCCGCAATGCTCACCGTGATTTTGTGGCTAATGTGTCCCATGATTTACGGACGCCCATCACTTCGATTCGGGGTTGGAGTCAGGCGTTGTTGGACGGTACGGCCGTTTCCCCCCAAGACCAACAACAGGCCGCCGGCATCATCAACAATGAATCGGAACGGATGGAACGGATGGTGGCGGATTTGCTCGATTTAGCCCGCATCGAATCGGGTCAGTTGATGTTGCAGCGTGAATCTTTGGATATGGGCGAGATTTTACGGAGCGTTCATCAAAGTTTTTTACCCCGCGCCCAGGAGCATGACATTAAGCTGATGTTGGAGACGCAGCCCACGCTGCCAGTGTGGGGAGATCATGACCGGTTGGTACAGGTGTTGTCCAATCTGATAGACAATGCGTTGTCGCACACGCCGCCGGGGGGCACGGTGCGTCTGGCGCTGCACCGCCATACAGAAGGGGCTGTGGATGTGATGATTCAGGATACGGGCAAAGGGATTCCCCCAGAGGATTTGGATCGCATTTTTGAACGCTTTTATCAGGTGGATAAGTCACGGGTGCGGGGTAACGGCCGTGCCGGTTCCGGCCTCGGTTTGTCCATTGTGCAGGAGTTGGTACAGCTTCACAACGGCCGTGTGTTGGCAAAAAGTGATGTCGGGCGGGGCAGTACGTTTGTGGTGCGTCTGCCTAACGGCCAATCTCGTGAACCGGCTACACGCATTCAGCGGCGGTGATCAGGGTTTGATAACGACGCGCAGGCGTTCGATGAATTCACTGAGCATAACGGCCGTCGCTCCCCACACCTTATACCCTTCTACATCAAAATAGGGGACGGTAAATTGAGCGCCCCGTATTTGCATAGGGCCTTCTTTTCTGGCAGCCGGATTTAGCAAATGGGTTAAAGGCACTTCCAGCAATTCCGCTACTTCATCTTTAGCCAGGGTGAAAGACGGCCGCGCCCCGCTGTGTACCCAGCCAACAAAAGGGTGTACCCGGAAATCGGAAGGGGGAATCCAGATGGTAGTCAGGTCGCCGATGAGGGTGACGGCCGTAGGAGGAACGCCAATTTCTTCATACGTTTCGCGCAGAGCGGCCACTTTAATTGTCTCGCCCGGTTCATGTTTACCCCCCGGAAAGGAAATTTGACCGGCATGGGAATTGAGATCGTCGCGTCGCCGCGTCAGCGCCAGATGGTGTGATCCTCGGTGACAGTACAGCAGCAGCAGTACGCTCCCCACGCGGGCATTCCCCGACTGGTTTTTCGGGCGTTGAATCTGGCGGTTCAACGGCGCCATCAGCTGGTGGGCGGCGGGGGTATCAAAAGAGGTCAGGTTCAGAGCGGTTTGAATGTCTTGCAGGGTGACGTTGATCATGGTGACTTTAATAACCCGATTCTTGTAGTCGCGGAGATTGCATCAATTTCGGTAAGAAATCGGTTTTTTTCAGAGGGCTCATGGAATTAGTGAGACACGGCCGTATACGCTTCACCGGTAGCGCGGAAAATATAGCCTAATCCCCGTTCTGAGATGATGTAACGGGGACGTGATTTGTCTTTGTCTTCAATTTTGCGGCGCAAACGGTGCAGATGGACATGCAAACGATCTTCAAAAGCGGTGTCGTTGGGCCAGAGACGGCGCAAAATGAAATCGGTATTGACGGTGTGCCCGGCCGAACGCATCAAAATGTACAGCAGCTTTGTTTCGGTGGGGGTCAGAGAAGTGGGTTGGCCATAGATGAGCGCTTTGCGATTGGGAAAATCAATTTCCAGACGATCATCTACGCGGGTGGTTGCTTTTAGATCAAAAGCAAAAGTGCCCATGCGCCGCAAGACACTGCGAACACGGGCTACTAATTCCCCTGGCTTGAACGGCTTGGTAATATAATCTTCGGCATACTCTTCTAAGCCTTCGACGACGGTTGCTTCTTCATCAACGGCCGTGAGCAAAATCACCGGCAGATCACTAAATTGGTGAATGGTGCGACAAAACTCAAAGCCGTTCATGCCCGGTGGCATATGCAAATCTACAATGGCCAGATGGGGTAAACCTTCTGTTTTTAGAATAGTCAAGGCAACTTCACCTGATTGGGCTGTTTTAGCTTCAAAATCGGCCTGCTGTAAAGCGTAGCTGACGATGTTTAGATTAAAAGGATCGTCATCAACAATTAGTATAGTTTGTTGGCTTTGCTCAGAATAATTCATATATTTATTGCCTCACAAGAGAATAGGTATCCTTTACGGCGTCGTGACAAAATGTACTCTGGTTTAGTGTGATTTTTTTCAATTTTTGTCCGCAGACGATAAATGTACACCCGCAATTTATCTTCATAGGTTGGCTTGTTTTCACCAGGCCACAAGCGCCTGATTAGAAAACTGGTTGTAACCAGCTGTCCCGCTGAACGCATAAGGATGTAGAGCAGTTTGGTTTCGGTGGGGGTTAATTGAACAGTGTCACAGCCGATAACGGCTTCACAACGAACGAAATTGACAGACAGGTTGTTGTCGGCGTGTGTGTATTCATCCAGGGAAAGGGCAAAGTTACCAATGCGTCGCAGTACACGGCGCACACGGGCGATGAGTTCACCCTGGCTAACCGGCTTTGTTATGTAATCTTCCGCATATTCTTCGATGGCTTGAATGATGACGTTTTCATCGTCTATGGCCGTGAGCATGATGACTGGCAAATCGCAAAACTGTTGCATCTTGTCACAAAATTCAAAGCCATCCATGCCGCCAGGCATGTTGACATCTACAATGGCCAGATGGGGCAGTCCGGCTGTTTCCATTAAAGCGAGGGCTTCTTCGCCAGAAGAAGTAACCATCACTACAAAACCAGCCTGGCTCAGTGTGGTTGTGATCATATGCAGCGCAACTTCACTGTCGTCAACGGCCAAAATACGGTAAGATTGGGGTAGAAATTCGATCATGAATCCTGAATGTTATTGTACGCATCATCATTATATGTGCTAAGTATTTACGATTGTAACACTCCCCTCTGACTGGCTCAACTATTAGTGGCCGATTGTCAGTTTTCAGTAGACTGAAAACTGAATACTACTTACTGACAAGAAATCTTATGTTAATTGTTTATCTCACAATCGCCTGGTTTGCAGGTATTTGGCTGGTGTCGTGGCTAGGTTGGGACACGGCCGTGTGGCTGAGTCTGGCTCTGGTAGGGTTGATTGGGGGAGCGCTGCTGCGCCAGCGACGGCCGTTTGGTTTGCTGCTCATTTGTCTCGGTGTTCTGGGGTTGGGGAGCATACGCTTTATCGTTGCTTTGCCAGATTTGGGAGAAGGGCATATATCTTACTATAACGATTTGCGCCGTGTCACCGTGTCGGGTCTGGTGGTAGATGAGCCGGATGCGCGTGACCGCTGGGTAAATTTGCGGATTGCGGCCGAAGAAGTCATGTTGGCCGATGGCACGGCCGTACCCGTTTCTGGCCTCATTCAGGTGAAAACCTTTCGCTTTCCGATTGTGCAATATGGGACGCGGTTGATGTTAGACGGCCGTTTAGAAACACCACCCCAAGGAGAAGAATTCGACTACAAAGCGTATCTAGCCCGGCAGGGTGTCCACAGCCTGATGGCGTTGCCCCAGATGGAGATTGTGGCTGAAGGGGAAGGTAACCCCATCTACCGGATGATTTTTGCCTTCAAAGCACGGGCACAGGTTACCATCAACCAACTTTTCCCTGACCCTCAGGCAGCGTTATTAACTGGCATCTTACTGGGCAATGACAATGGTATTCCCCCCGACCTGGCTGAAGATTTCCGGGTGACTGGGATGTCTCACATTATCGCCATATCGGGGTTTAATATTGCTATTCTGATTGCTATTCTGGTGAGTGTGAGTGAGCCATTGTTGGGGCGGCGGGGCGCGGCAGTGTTTGCCATTGTGGGTATCGCCTTCTACACCATTTTAGTGGGCGCCGATGCTTCTGTGGTGCGGGCGGCCGTGATGGGTACCATTTACCTGATGACAAATCGCTGGCTCGGCCGTCCCAATTTTGCTTATGCCTCCTTATTTGCGGCTGGTTTTTTGATGACTCTGCTTGATCCCCATACATTGTGGAACATTGGTTTCCAACTCAGCTTCATGGCTACGTTGGGGTTGATGTTGTATGCTGACCCTTTTACCCATTGGACACAGCGGCAGCTACTGCGGATTATGAACTGGAAGGCAACGCGCCAGGTGATGAATGTGTTGTCAGAAGCAGTGGTCATTACATTGGCCGCCCAAGTTCTGACCTTGCCGCTGATCATTGGTTATTTTCGCCAGCTATCACTCGTTAGTTTACCGGCCAATGCGCTCATTTTACCGGCACAGCCGGCGGTCATGATTTGGGGTGGGGCAGCCACATTAGTGGGAATGATTGCGCCCTCTGTAGGCCAATTATTGGCCTGGGTAGCCTGGCTGCCGCTCACTTATACCATTGGTCTGGTGCGGATGTTTGCGGCCGTCCCTTATGCGGCCGTGCCTGTAGAAGTAGGCTGGGGATTTGTTGTCGGACTGTATTTTCTCATCGGTATTGTTACCTGGTTGGCGAAACAGGAACAAGAACAGCGAACGCAAATTCTGGCAGCGCTGCGTCAGAATGGAGGTTGGCGAGTGGCCTTCACCGGCAGTCTGGCGGGGGCGTTGTTAATTTTTAGTTGGGGCAACAGCCAGCCCGATGGTAAATTGCACATCACCTTCATGAACGTGGGGCAAGGAGACGCCACCTTTATTCAAACCCCATCTGGGCGGCAGATTTTGGTGGATGGCGGTTTTTACCCCTCGGTGTTAAATGACCAGTTGGGACAGCAAATGCCGTTTTGGGATAAGGAAATTGATCTGATGGTAGCCACCCACCCGGATGCAGATCATGTTTCCGGTTTGGTGGGCGTGTTTGAGCGCTACCGGGTAGGGCAGTTGATAACGGATGGAGAAGGGTTGGGTGAATCGCCCATTTATGATGCGGTTTTGTTGGCCGCGGAGGTGCAGGGGACGTCAGTTCACCGAGCAATGGCCGGCGAACGAATTGAAATTGGAGATGGCGTGCGTTTGGAAGTTCTGCATCCGGGCGCTGAGTTGGACCAGGAAAGCCGAAATGAGAATTCGGTTTCAATGCGGCTAGTGTATGGGGATTTTACGTTTTTGTTTACGGGAGATGCAGAGGAGAAGGCGGAAGAGGTGATGCTGGCTAACGGCCGTCCGCTGCAATCTCTTGTCTTCAAAGCTGGGCATCATGGCTCCCGTTCTTCCAGCACGATGCCCTTTTTAGAAGCGGTACAGCCGCAAATTATTGTGGTTTCGGCGGGAGCAGATAATAATTTTGGACATCCCCATCCAGAAATGTTGGCCCGGGCGCAGGACATTGGCGCGACCGTGTTACGCACCGATGAACTGGCAACCATTGAGTTAACGACGGATGGACAGGTGATGTGGTGGCGGGCACGGCCGTGAACCGTCACCAATATGAAATTGTGATAATTGGGGGGAAAGTGGGGAAGACGGCCGTATGCAGGGAAACGGCCGTCTTTAGGTTACGGCCGTTTAACTAACGGCCGGTTTCCTTTGGCCGGCAGGTCCGTTCCACATACCTTCAATAATACCGGTCAAACTTTCATGTTCCTGGTGTATTAAGTGTATTTCAGCTAATGTTTTTTCTAATGCTTCTTCACAAACCTTAAGCCGAACACGAGCCATTTGCAATTGTCTTGTTTCTTCAGTCAACTGCTCATGTAACTGCTTTTCCCGTTCTTCCAACACTAACCTTTTTTGAATTGTATTAGCCACGTGGTTCCTTCCTTACTGCTATTAAACCTGATAAATGGATACATAAATAAATGTGGTGGCAATGAAAATAACTTTAGCCAGAGCAAATAAACAATTGCCCCTACTATAGTACTATAATATGCAATGACAAGCTCTTGTCAAGTAAAAAGATGGTGAGTGTTAAAGGTCAAACGCATAAATAATCGTTGGGCGGCAATGTGCCATGCTAAACAACAGAGGTTAGAAGCAAAACATGAACAATATTGTAACCAAAAGTCACATTTGACTTTACGCATTGAGCTGTATACTATAAGTATCATGCTTGATAAAGATTGCACACTAAACAAGATCAGAAAAACACTTGGTCAACCCTATTTTGAAGCCCAAGATTGCCTTATTTACAATATTGATTGTTTGGCAGCTCTTCCAAAAATCTGCGGCACAGTTTTCGATCTAACGGTAACAAGTCCTCCTTACAATATTGGGAAGGAATATGAAAAGCGTCGTCCACTAGAAGATTATATAAATTGGTGTCAAAAATGGATTTCTGAAATACATCGAGTAACCCAGCTACATGGCTCGTTCTGGTTGAATCTTGGCTATCTATCTGTACCTAATAAAGCAAAGGCGATTCCAATTCCATATCTTTTGTGGGATCGAGTGCCTTTTTTCTTGATTCAAGAGATTATATGGAATTATGGAGCTGGTGTAGCTGGTAGAAAATTCTATTCTCCCAGAAATGAAAAGTTTCTTTGGTATGTCAAAAATGAGTCAAACTATACCTTTAATCTCGACGCAGTTAGAGACCCAAATGTAAAATACCCAAATCAGAAGAAGAATGGGAAAATCAAGGTAAATCCGCTTGGTAAAAATCCGACGGATGTTTGGCAGTTTCCAAAAGTTACGTCTGGCAAAAATAGAAGTTCAAAAGAGCGAACACCACATCCTGCTCAGTTTCCTAAAGCAGTGATTGAACGAATCATTAAGGCTTCGTCAAATGAAGGCGATATAATACTCGATCCTTTCATAGGATCAGGGACAACTGCATCCGTAGCGATAGAATTAAATCGAAAAGTGATAGGGTTTGAAATACATCAATCTTATTGTGATATTATTGAAAGTCGCATTACCAAGCAGTTAGTAGAACCAAAACAAATTTCTTTATTTTAACGGTAACACAAGAAGCTTGAATGTTTCAACATCTGAAGATAAGCGTGCTTGTTGCCCACTTGCAGCTTTTTGACCAATCCAATCATCGTGATCAAGCCATCCAAAACGAACTAATCTTATTTCAGGTGCAATAATATTTTTTGAAAATTTTTGAAAATTGATTGCAAGATAGTATCCAGACTTACTTTTCTTAGATGTGGAAGTCTTTTGAGCAAAACTTCGGTTTCCATATATTTTATTCTTACTTGAGGATGTCTTTATTTCGACGGAAAAATTTGAATCAGGTACAAAGACCATATCTTTTTCGCCTGTTGCTTCTTCCCTTTTCCAAATTCCTGGATATCTAAATCCAAATTCCAGTGGAATGAGTTCATGAAGGAAAAACCCCATTACTTGGGGGCGTGGAAACAGTTCCTGCCCAATTCTGAAAGGTTTACTGCCAATGCCAGAGTTGAATATACTTGACCAAACTTCATGAACAACCTCATATATTTCGTCAGGGTGTAGTGGATGTCGATCTATTAATTCAAGAGTGCGTTCATGCCATGCTGACACTGAAAGATTTTCATATGGAGATTTCATTCTACACCTTTGACTAGTTCTGTTACTGAGATTTCTAGAGCGCGTGCAATTCTTACCAGGTTGATTAAACTGATATTTCTTTCTCCACGCTCCACGCCGCCAATATAGGTGCGGTGCAACCCAGTCAGTTCAGCCAATTTTTCCTGTGAAAGCCCTGTGCTAAGTCGAAGTGACCTAAGGTTCTTTCCTAATTGCAGAAGTTCGGGTTTAGACATAGAATGATTTTGCCGTATGTCAACTATAAGTCTACACTATATAAGTATCGCCAACTTCAAAGCTGTGTTACCTGGCAAGGCATCAGTGCGGATTGGCGAGATTGCAGCTCTTTGCCATTAAAACGTGGTTGTTTAGGAACGAGGATTTTATTAGTCCCGAAAGTTTAGCGACTGCGAAAAAGTTGAAATAACCAGCGAGAGGTGTATTCTTATCAGAATTATGAGAAAACTGAACCCATATTCCAAAGAACACGAAGACAAAATGAGGAATCTGTACAATTCGCTGACAGAAAAAGATCGACGTCGATACGCAGCAGTTGAAGCTAAGAAATTAGGGCACGGAGGCATCAGTTATGTGTGTCGCGTCTTGCAGTGTAATGAAGGCGCTGTTAAACATGGAATGCGTGAAATAGCAAATCAGTTGCCACCAAATGATGGGAGAATTCGAAAAAAAGGGGCAGGACGCAAGCGTGTATTAGACACTGAAAAAGGGATAGATGAAGCATTTCTAGAAATAATGAGCCCAC
>JAAEOP010000575.1 GCA_024223125.1 Chloroflexota bacterium | reverse complement strand
CCTGGACCCGGATTACAAAACCAAACCGATTAAAGACAACAAAGCCTGGGCTTTCCTGAAAAAGCTGGACAAGAACATGGGGCAGTATATCAAGAGCGGTTCCAAACCGGGCAAGCTAACCGCCGCCGGTGAGTATGCGGTAGGCTGCTCCTTTGCCTTCGTTTTCTCCTCCCTGAAGAAGAAAGGGTTTCCGGTTGAGATGATCATCCCTAAGGAAGGTTATTCCTACGAGCTGGAAGCCAATGCCCTGCTCAAGGGGGCCAAGAACAAAGCCGCCGCCAAGAGATTTCTCGACTGGGCTATCAGCAAGAGCACCATGGAACGCTACGCCAAGTTCAAACTGGGCGTTACCTATCCTGGTATCCCCGGCCCCAAGGATCTGCCGCAGCTTGCGACCATCAAACTGGCTCCCATGGATTTTCCGTGGCAGGCAGAAAATCGCACCGAGATTCTGGAGGTGTGGTCTAATTTATTTTTAAGGTAGTATTTATTAGTTAAGCCATACAGTGTTATGGCCCATCAGCAGGGAGCCATGACACTGTATATTTTTTGCCTGTTTTGTGAAAGCATCTATGACAAAAATCGGGCAATTTGCCGAATGCTTTTTTCGGCCTGCACCCGGATTTGATCGTCCCCGTTAAGGGCTCGGTAAAAAAAATTGGTATTTTAGGCACTCAGATTTAGGCTGGATTTAGTCGATCCGATTGAGCGAAACCACAGGAATAGTGAGCTATTTCGAGGATTTCGCAATTGAGGAACGGCCAAAACCGGCCAGAATCTGGGATGTGCCGCGAAGCAAATGCCCTTGGGGTGCATAAATGCCAAGTTATTTTTTTCCGAGTCTTAAGCACTGTATGGAGTCCCTATGTCGAAAACGCTGGTTTTAGAAAACGTGACAAAAACCTTTGGTTCACTGGTAGCGGTGGACGATGTCAATTTGCAAATCGAACCGGGAGAGTTCATCTGTTTTCTCGGTCCCAGCGGGTGTGGCAAAACAACGCTGCTGCGGCTCATCACCGGGTTTGAACAGGTGACCTCGGGCAATGTCATTTACGATGGCCGGATGATCAACGAGGTGATCCCCCAGAAAAGGGATTTTGGCATTGTCTTCCAGTCCTACGCCCTGTTTCCCAACATGACCGTACGGGAGAACACCGCTTTCGGTCTGAAAATGCGCAAGATGCCGCAGAAACTGATCGATGAACGGGTGGATGAGATCCTAAAGCTGTTGGGGTTGAGTCCGTGGGGGGACCACTACCCGGCTCAACTCAGTGGCGGGCAGCAACAGCGTGTAGGTTTGGGGCGCGCCATCGCTATCAAGCCGAATGTGCTGCTGTTAGACGAGCCCCTGAGCGCCCTGGACGCCAAGATCAGAATACGCCTGCGTATTGTCATCAAGAAACTGCAGCAGGATATGGGCATCACCCTCATATATGTCACCCACGACCAGGAGGAAGCCCTGGCCATGGCGGACCGCATTGTCATTATGCGCGACGGCCAGATTCGCCAGATCGGTGATCCCCGGGAGGTGTACAAGCACCCAAGGACCAGTTTCATCGCCGAATTCGTGGGTATCTCTAATTTCATGACCTGCACCCGTAAAAACGGAAAAACATTATTCGGTTCCCACGCACTGACCGTCAACAGTCCCGACCAGGTAGAAGGCGATACGGTTTATCTGGCCATTCGTCCCGAGCAAATTCAGATCGTCGATCCTGATCAGCCGGAGGGGGTCTATGACCCGGCCAACATCATCGAGGCAACCGTAGACGTTGTCACCTTCCTCGGCCCCATCGTGCGGATTACTTTTCCCATCGAGGGGGAGGAGATCCACATGGAGCTTCCCGAGAAGGTGTTTGCCCAGGCTCCTCTTAAAAGCGGTGCCACCTGCAGATTGTATTTCCCGCCGGATGCTTTTAATACCTACTCGGAGCTTTTCAGGAAACTGATCTAGCGTCCGCGCAACAATTGCAATGATGGAACAGGAAAGACAATGCAGGGAGTCAGGGATTAAAAAATGAATTCAGGAGAAAGCGCCATCGAAAAGAAATATGAAATCTCATCACGGCGGATGGAAGTGGACAAGGTGATCATCCCTGCCGTTACGCTGTTTATTGCCCTGCTTCTACTTTTTTTCATGATCTTTCCTTTGTGGAAGATCCTGACCCTCAGTTTTTTCGAGAGCGGTGAGGTGGGATTTACCACTTTTACACTGGAAAACTATGTCAAATATTTTAGTAACGCCTACACCCTGAAAACGTTGTGGCACAGCCTTTATGTCTCCATCGTCACCACTATCATCGTCACCATTATAGTGTTCTTTTTTGCCTACGCCATGACCCGCACGACCATGGCCGGTAAAACCTTTTTCAGAAATATCATCATGATGCCGCTGGTGGCACCTTCCATTGTGCAGGCCCTGGCATTGATCTACCTGTTCGGTCGCAACGGTCTTATCACGGCCCACTGGCTGGGGACGGATTGGAATATTTATGGCCCGACGGGTATCATTGTCTCCGAGGTGCTGTATTGCCTTCCGCATGCCTTCGTCATCCTGTTCACTACCCTGTCCGCCGTTGACATCCGGCTTGACGAGGCCGCCGAGAGCCTTGGAGCAACACCCTTCAAGGTGTTCACCCGCATCACCCTGCCGTCCGCCAAATACGGTATCCTGAGTTCTGCGGCGCTGACCTTCAACCTGACCATCACTGATTTCGGCAACCCGGTCGTCATCGGCGGCAACTATTCGGTCCTGGCCACCGAAATCTACTCCCAGGTTACCAACCTGTACCGCTTTGACCTGGGTGCCACCATCAGCATTATCCTGCTGGTCCCCTCGCTGGGGGCTTTCATGCTCAACTACTACATCTCCCGAAAGACATTTTCTATGATCAGCGGAGCGGCCAAACCGGAAATTCCGCCCTCGCGGCCCCTGAAGAAATACGGGTATACCGCTTTCTGCAGCCTGGTGGCTTTCTTCATCATCATCATTTTCACCACGGTCGTCATGGGATCATTCGTCAAAGTGTGGCCCTACGACTGGTCATTGACCCTGTCCCATTATAAATTCCCCTCAATCGGCGGCTATTCGGCCATCTGGACCAGTTTCTGGATATCGGTGGTCGTCGGCGTCGTCGGCTCTTTCATTACCCTGGTGGCCTCCTACGTTATGGAGACCCGGCGGCCCTATTTCAAGCAGTTCATCTATTTTTTGTCGGTCATGCCAGCCGCCATTCCGGGGCTTGTCATGGGTCTCGGATATATTCTGGCGTTTAATAAACCCTATTATTTTTTCTACGGAACCCCATGGATCGTGGTGATTAACATTGTTATCTGCAACTTTACCCTGGGGATTCTTTCCAGCATCTCGAACTTGCGTAACATCGATCCTTCGGTGGAGGAAGCCTCAATAAGTCTCGGCGGTGATACCATCCGGACCTTTTTCCAGATCATTTTTCCCCTGTCAAGGGTGGCTTTCTTCCAGAACTTCGTCTATTTTTTCATGCGTTCCATGACCACCATCAGCGCGGTGATATTCCTGGTGTCGGCCACCGTGCACCTTGCCGCCATCGAAATCATCATGCTCGACAACGACGGTTGGTCGGCCAGTGCCAACGCCATGTGTACCTGTATTATCGTTATTGTTCTGATAATGCTTGGCATTCTTCATATTATAAATAAAAAGACGGGCCGGCGTCCTGCAGGGCTCGTCTCTGAAGTATAACAATGTATTACCGGCTTG
>JAAEOP010000574.1 GCA_024223125.1 Chloroflexota bacterium | reverse complement strand
CCCCCACATAATGCCCACTGCACCCAACCCAGTTGGCTCCGTTAGACGCCCCTGCCATCACTATGGAGTCGCGGCGTTCGAGGTCGGGAACGGCCGTTAGCAACGGCACATACGCCTCCTCAAACAAGCCATCCGGCCCATCCAAATCCTCAAATGGAAAAGCTAGATGGATAACACAATCTGGGGCAAATATGTCGCGTAATTGGTTTTGCAAAACGGCCGTGTCACAATCATAAAGTGCCGCTCTGAACTTATTGATTAGTTGTTTATTTTCTCGATGGATTTCTGTAGCCATATTGAGTTATCGTTCAGCGGCCATCGTTGATCAGGCAATTGGTGGCAGACGGCACTCCCCATGCCACCAACGCCAACAACAATCGTATCATACGACATCATTTAGATTAACCCTTTACTGCACCAGCCGACAACCCCTTCACCAAATGTTTCTGGAAAAAGAGAATGAGTAGAACGATTGGGATAGTGGCTGAGACTGCAGATGCTGCCGCCAATGTTAGATGTCGTGGATCTTCACCACCAGTGAAACGGGAAATAGCTACAGGTAAAGTCCAGTTCGTTTGCGTTAATAGGCGAACTAACAAGAATTCATTATAAGCAAGCAGTAAAGAGAATAACGCCGTGGCGATGATCCCTGGCCAAACAATAGGGACGATGACCCTGATAAACGCCGTCAAGCGATTACAGCCGTCAACCATGGCCGACTCTTCCAATTCCCTGGGAATGTCCATGAAAAAACTGCGCAGCATCCAGATGGTAAAGGGCTGATTAACCGCCACTAAGGTGATGATTACCAAAATGCGGGTGTCGAGCAGGTTGGTGGCCGAACCAATCCAGTAATAAGGCAATATAAATGCCAATCGAGGCAATGCCCGAAAGCCAAGCGCAGCAATGAGAATCACGACGCCGACATAACCTGCATACCTCGCCAAGCCATAGCCCGCCAAAGCACCGATGGTAATCGAAACGGTAACAGTGCCTATCGTGACAATTAGAGTGTTGATGAAATAGTCGTAAAATTTTGCCGTTTGCATAATTTGCGGGATTGACCAAGCCAGCAACACAAATGATGCTAACACGAAGAGATAGACTATCCAGTTGCGTACTGGAATATAGCGGGCAAATATCAATAAACAGATGAGAATTACCACAGCCGCTAGCAGAAAAAACATAATTAAGGCTAGATTCTGGGGAACTTCACGCAACCAAATTTCCTGATAATTCTCCCAGGTTGCATCAAAAAAGAATTTTGGTACTCGCGAATTGGCATCTTTTAGATTTTTGAACGATTGTAAAAATGTCCAGAAAAAAGGAACAATGCTGTAAATTGCAAACAATATCAAGGTCAGGTGAATAAACACCCGCCCAATAGGACTTCTTACTTTATCCATTTCTAACGTTCCTCCATTTGTTCCTTGTATGCCTGATATAGGTTAGGAATCAAGACAACCATAACGCCTAGGACGGTCAAGATGGCCATGGCATTGGCTTTTCCCAACCGTTGTACGGTGACTGCGGTCTGGAAAGTGTAGGTCATGACCGTGTCCGCTTTATAAATCGGGTTCATTTCTGAAAGGACAAAAACACTATCAAATACACGATAAGTGTCCATAATCGAAAACAACAGAATCAAAATGGTCAATGAGCGTAAGTGGGGGAGGACAATGTGACGAACCTTCTGCCAGCGAGAGGCACCATCGATTGAAGCGGCCTCAATCTGATCTTGAGATAAGGTCTGTAATCCTGCAAAATAAACAACAAAGGCGAAGGGTGCGACGTACCAGACACCATAAAAGATGATCAGCGTCTTGACCGTCATTTCAGTATAGCGGAACTTTGTTCCTAGAATGGTTTGGTAAAGGTAGGTGATTAGGCCCGATGGCTCGAAAAGTTGTTTGAACATTAACGTGCCCACAATGGGTACAATGATGAAAGGTAGGAGGAAGATGGACATGTAAATGCCCCGGGAAAATTTACCCACTTGGTCTAGCAGCATGGCCACGGTAAAGCCGACAATGAGCGTGGCTGGTACCACAAACAATGCATAGATAATAGTGAAACGAAAGGATTGCCAAAATCGGGGATCTTCCAATATTTCAATGAAATTTCGTAAACCAATAAACTGCGGATCATTAATGTTGTTAAAGGTTACAAAATTCATACCCAGCCAAATCGCCATGCCTAATGGAATCACCATTAGGAGCGTCATGACAATCATACTGGGAGCCATGAACTTATAAAATGTATTTCGAGTCATAGTAGCATTCTCCTTTTTCCCTCACTGTAACTGGAAACCGGCAGATTCTGTTTTACAGCCTAAAGCAACGACGCCTAGATTGAGCTTTGCTTCTCGATATACCCATCGTAGACGAGCTAGATCGTCAAGAGGTACACGGGGGCGGTTTCCTTCAACATACCAGAGGGGATCATGATTTTTGCCAGCCCCTTCACCGTAACCAACTTTAAACTTAAAAAGGATGAAGGATGATGAATACAGAGATTACCCTCCGTATTCATCATCAAATAAGCGGATTAATCGTTAACTATTACTCGTTGATATAACCTTGGGCGGTTGCTTCCTGGGTATAAGCTTCAGCCGCAGCATCTAGCGCTTCTTGCGCTGTCATATCGCCAGAACCTACCAGGGGCAAGAATTCGCCAAGCTTGGAGCGCACAACACCAATAGCCTGCTCTTTGCTATAAATGCCAATACCTTCGGCAATGGTCTGACCAGCGGCAGCCAGATACGGGCCGCCATACTCAGCGACGGCTAAGCGCGTGGGCATACCAACCTCAGCGGCATCACGCTGGCTGCGTTCGTCAGCTGCTTCCATGATAACCCGGAAGACGAGATCGGGGTCGTTGGTGGTCATGGTCGGGATTGCGTAGTAATCATTCCAGGCTGAACCAGCACGCGGGCTGTCCGCAGAAACGCGCGGAGCCGGGGCATAAGCGATCACATCGCCCAAATCGGTGCGTTCCGGATCAGTCATGTTAGCAGCGCGGCTGGCCCACATATTGCTGGCCGGCAGGGTTCCCAACTGCAATGCCACTTCCTGGTCGTTGAGGCCAAAGGAGTAACCATCAATGCCCATACAGGCATCGGCAACTTCAGTCATCTTGTTAACGGCATTGACGCCAGCTTCGCCATTGAATGCGGCCGTGTTGTCATCATTCAGAAAATCGCCGCCGTAGGCGCGTAACATTTGGAAGAACTCAATTTCCCAGGCCCAACCAGCTGAGAGGTTGATGGTAAAGGGCATGTCGTAGTCGGGATTATCCAGGCCGATAGTGTTACATGCTTCAATAACTTCATCGTAAGTGTCTGGTGTAGCAATACCTAACTCATCAAAAATGTCTTGACGGTAAATCAGGTGCAGCGTGTTGCCGACAATCGGCACGCCGTAGATGTTGCCATCAATAGTGACACCTTCCCATGCTTTTTCAGGAATGTCGCCGAGGTTGTATTCATCCCAGTATTGGTCAACCAGGTCGTTGAGCGGCATCAGCCAGCCTGGACCACCCCATTCACCGACCTGACCATTGGAGAGGTGAATGATGTCGTAGGGAGAATCGCCGCCAGAAGACAAAGCCAACCGGACTTGCTCTTGGGCATCAGCCGAGGCGAGCAAATTGGTGTTGACGACGAGGTTCTCAACTTTGTCGCATTTGGCTACCTCTTCAGCGTAGTAATCGGTGATCGGGAATGACCAGCCAATCATGTTGATTTCAGCTTCATCAGCCGGACCTTCCAGGTTACATTCGGTAGGATCAACGATGACTTCCACTTCTGTTTCCACGACGCGGGTAACTTCTACTTCTTCGACAACTGTCTCGACGACGGTTTCGCCTTCAACTTCGATAACACGGGTGACTTCAACCTGTTCAGTGACAGTTTCGATAACTGTTTCGCCTTCAACTTCGACAACGCGGGTGACTTCAACCGTTTGTGGGGAACATGCGGCCAAGATAAGGCCGCTAATAATTAAGACTAACAGGGTAATCAGATGTCGTTTTTGCATGATTCTTCTCCTTGATTTGTTAAACGAACGTTTAAATAAAAATAACAATATGTTTTTGTTTGGGTAACAGGTTTGGATGAGCTCTTGATTGCTACACCTCCTTAGGATTTTTTTCCTATGAGATGTGCTTTTGGAGGCAAAAACTGTCAATAATCTGATATACTTGTTGCCGTACAAAGGCACATCTGTCTTTGAATCTAGTTGAGCCACTCATTCTGCTTGCCGGCTGCTTGAGTGACTCTTCTTTTATTCCGGTCTATACAGTTGTTTCAACAGGGAAAATTCATCAAAGATTGTCCACTCCTGAATGAATTTGCCGTTTTCCACTAAATGATGGCTAACGCCCATGATGCGAATCTGTTTACCAGTGGGTACCCCATAAATGCCAGGGCCGGTGTGTGTGCCCATCATGGTCCACCGAGTGGCTGTGCGGTAGTGATTAGGACCATCTTGCAATGCACAAAAATGGTCAACAGAGACGGCCAGGTCTGGAAATGGGGAGAGTAGGGACAGGATGTAGGTGAGGAATTGGTTGCGGCCGTATAACATCCGTCCCGATGCCGACTCACAGATATATTGCGGGACGTAATAATCATCTACCTTATTCAGCAAACGCCAATTCCACACTTCATGAATAGCCCGTTGTACAAAATGGGCAATATCGAATTCGGTTGAATCAGCAGGCACTGCTTCTGGCGGTAGTTGTCCGCGTAAACGATCTGGTTCTGCGGGAACTGTTAGCTGTTGACCAATCTCGCCCGCTTGTTGGGCCATCTCACGGGCCATCTCATGTACATCAAAACCGAGTTGGTAAAGCAGAGACAACTCATCCCGCACCAGCCATTCCTCTACAATAACTCCTTCTACCACCACACAATCGGCGATGGCCCGATAGCTAACTTTCTTGCCGGTCGGCGAACCATACCGTGTATGACCCCAGTTATGCCCTTCATGCGTCAAACGATGTGAAGTGTAATAACCGGTCTCATCATCGCCGCGCCAGATCACTTCATCTGCATAAAGGCGGCGATCGGGGTAAGCGGCCAATGCTTGGATGGTGCCTTCGATGACTTTGTCCCGTGTGTGAATATTGCCATCCGAGGTGTGAATCCGCATATTGGTGCCGTAATATTCATAAAGACGGCCGATTCCCCGCTCCTCCCAAATTTCATGCGTAATCTTGATGATGTAGTCCACGATGTCCTGAAATTGGGGGGCAAAGCCGCGCATGGCCTGTTTGTCGTAGTTATTGGCCGACAAAATATGGGCCAGATCCCCTTTTTGAGGGAGCGTAATATCTGCGCTGTTGGATTGGGTTTCGGTATCTTTTTGTTTTGCCATGAAATACACACCTAATTTTCTAGCTGATAACGGGTTGATTGCCGGACGATGAGTTCGACGGGAAATATTTCGGACACAGGCGGTTGGGCGTTGTCTTCGATGCGAATGAGCAGTAGCTCCATCGACCGCTGCCCCATTGCGGTTAAGGGCTGTTGGACGGTTGTGATGCGCGGTGTCGTGATGAGGGAGGAACGCAGACCATCAAATCCGGCAACGGCAACATCTTCAGGGACGCGCCGCCCCCGGTCGTGGGCCGCGTCCAGCGCGTTGACAGCCATTAAATCGTAGAAGGTAAAAACGGCTGTTGGCGGTTCCGCCATATCCAAAAAAGCATTCATCGCCTTATAACCGCTCATCTCCTCAATAATCGTTTCCAAAACTAAATCGGAATTGAATGGGATGCCTGCATCGGCTAACGCCTGTTGATAACCAGCAAAGCGGTCGTCACTGACGGTTTTCAAAATGGGGCGTGTAGTAAAGCCAATTCGTCTATGGCCTTGTTCGATGAGATGCTGCGTCAGAGCATACGCGCCAGCCCGATTATCGGACGCTACAAACGATACGCCAGGTTGCTCCACCCGACGGCCGAATATGATAAACGGCATATTTTCGCTGTGCAAGACGGCAACCACATCGGGCGGTGGCGTGAAGATGATCATGAGGCCGTCTACTTCACGGGCGCGGCAAATGCGTCGAAGTTCATTGGGATGGGTGACGGCCGTTGTGTACAAAACAAGATTATTGCCCTGTTGTTCGGCCGTTAACGCCGCGCCAGAAATAATGTCGGCAATATATTCGCTTACAAAAGGAAGGGGGTTGTTGATGAGGAGGCCGATTTTATTGGTACGGCCGCGCCGCAAACTTTGAGCGGCCAGGTTGGGATAGTAGTCCAATTCACGCGCCATTTCCATGATGCGTTCGCGCGTCCCTTCAGACACGTCAGGATAGCCATTTAACGCCTTTGAGACGGTCGAAACGGAAATCCCAAGTTTTTTGGAGATGTCTTTAATCGTAATAGACATAGCTGAAATGGGTTGTGAAAAGTACTAAGGGGAAACAGCAAAGCCACTTTAATACACAAACAATGTTTTTCTCGTTTTCCCTGGATAAACCGTAGGGGGGGTGTTTGTTTCGACAGAATATATTCTATGGTTTACCTAAATCGTTTTCTGAATACGTATACAATACCCCGAAAACGTTTTCGTGTCAAGGATTACCGACAAATAAGAACGGGTCGGTTGCGACTGCGCAGCACTTCATCTAAAACGCTGCCAACAACAATTTCCATAACGGGACTCAATCTGTACCCCCCCATCAAGATTAATCCACAATCGTGTTCACGGGCAGTGTCCAGAATCAAAGGGGCAGCGGGCCCTTTTTTGATGATGTATTGCGCCTGGATATCGTGGGTTTGGAGATAGGTGCGAACGCGAACGGCCGTTTCCTCTGTTACCTGCTTACTTAGTGCGACCACCATCTTTAGCGGCACTTGCCACTGTTCAGCCAGATAAACCGCTACAAACAGCGCTTCTTCCGCTTTAGGGCTGCCATTATAGGCCAGCAATATGCGATCTAGCACGGAATGGGTACGTGGTACAGCCAGCACTAGACGAGGGCAGCGGCGCAGCAATTGCCCGAATTGTGAGCTAAGTCGATCAACTGGCCGTGGGCCAGGGGGATGGCTCAGACTAACCACCACTAAGTCTGCCCAGCGGGCACGGTAGCAGATAGTGCCTACAGTCGGACCAGTAGTGATAGTTAATTCGCCAAGAACGCCTGCTTCACGGCAGAGGGTCTTAAATTTAGTTTTAATCGCCCGTGCTGCCGTGCTATGAATAGCCTCCGGTGTATTGACCACATGCACGCCAAAGATTTTACCGTCCTCACGCCAAGCTACTCGAATAGCTTGCTGCAGTGCATGCCAGCCTGTGTCCTGTCCATCCAGAGCTACCAGAATGTGGCTAAATAGCTTGCTTTCATGGTGCGTTGCCAGCCACGATTCGCGCCATTTGCCAACGGTGGGGCCAGCTTCCAACAGGGTGGGCGTAATGGTGCGGCGCAGCTTTTGACCCAGCCGCTGCATCATATGTTTGGAGTCTGGCGTTTGTGTATTTGCAAGGTCAGAAACGGCCGTTTCCGCATCCACCGTCCATCCCAAATGATTTGCTAACTCATGTCGGTGCTTATCAATCCATACATATAAATCTGTTTCCGTGCGGTGAGAAAAATCACGCATCATTCCACGCTTGCGGATTAACTCAATAACTGGC
The DNA here is from genome assembly GCA_024223125.1 of Chloroflexota bacterium. The sequence continues at coordinate 5,263 of JAAEOP010000574.1, read as the reverse complement.
AAATAAACCCATTGATACCAACGCAAAGCCGCTTCAGGAAAAGAGATATCTTCTCCTCGATGCTCTTTTACCCAATGTTGATGCACCTTAATTTGCTGCTCCAAAACGCGGTAATTACCAGCCACGCTCATGCTTAAATCAAGCTCTGGATACGTTCTGTCCAGTTGGGTGCGTGCCAGAAAATGAGAATACCTTTCTTTATTGATCAAATCATCTGGCTGCACATTGGGCGCCAACGGTACCGGCGTTTCAACTTGGGTTACGTAAGCTTCAAGATGGGTCAACTCTAGCTCGCGAGCAACTGAAACACGATGATTGCCATCCCGCACAAAATAAACCTCACCAATCTGATAAACTTCAATCGGTGGCAGTCCTTCCATGCTTTCTGTAAGGGTGCGCACACGTGCCCATCGATATTGGTCTCCCTCAACAAGTGGGAAAAAGCGACGAGTAAAATCTTTATAGCGACCCACACTGCCCACAATGGAGTTGAGAGGAATGTCTTTTAATTCACGTTTGTTTGTCTCTTTGGCGTGTATTTTTTTACGAACCTCTTCATAAGATAATAAATCAGCCGACTTTCCAGTCAGAGCAGCTCGAATTTGCTCTAGCTTTGCGTGTAATCGCGCACTACGAAATTGTTCAACAGCTGCTAAACCCACACCTTTATCATTATTGCTCAAGAATCAAACTCCTCATGGTCAGGCAGATTGGTGGATTTTAGACAGTGCAGCTCTGATTTTTGGAGGAATTGGCGCAGCAATGTTACCTTCAAAGCGGTTGACAAAGACGTGGACAAAGTACCCGGTGGCGGCAGGGGAATCGTGACCGGCGGTAAAAAGACCAACTTCATAGCGGACGCTGCTGTTACCGATTTTGGTAACGCGCAAACCGGCTTCAACGATATCTGGAAAGGCTAACGGCCGTTTATAATGACAGCCGTTTTCCACCGCAAATCCCACCACAGCATCTTGCCTGTAATCCAGTCCTGCTTCATCCATCAGGAAACGGCCGATTACTGTGTCAAAAAAGGCATAGTAATGAACATTGTTCACATGTTGGTACAAATCATTATCGAGCCAGCGCGTGGGAATGTCTAAATAATATGGGTAGTTGTTTCGGGTTTCCATAAGGTCACAAAGCATCTCCTACTGCTTCCAAACCTCCATTTTGAATAAGCTGCCGTAAACGCGGCGGCGGATAGGCGGCTTCTAACTCGGCAACCAGGACGTCGGCGAGGGCGACCATGTCGGTTTCAAGTTCGCCGTCCCGCTCCTGCCAGCCGCTGTTGCGCCATTCGGCCAGGTAAGCGTCAGATTCAGTTTTCCCTGTGCGCATGGCTGCTTCATCAATGGTTACGGGGAAACGATCAGATAACGGCCGTCCCGCTCTCTTACGCCCCGCCTTCACCTTCACCTGCGCCGGAATATCTCTCCAATAGATGATTTGATATTGGGTTGTCATTTGGTCTGTTTTCCTTTGAATTGGTAGCGAATTTGTGCAGATTTAGGCTGTTCTTGCGCTCTGCGTCGTGTACGTCGTGGTTTGCGTTCGATGCCGTTGGCGGCAACGGCCGTTTCCTGCGGCAGCATCCCGTCAACATGTGGAAACGAATCGCTGGCGTGGGGCAAATGAATAGCGCCCAGTAAACATCTAATTTCCAGATTTTAAAAAACCATTTTCGACTAAAATATCTATGACTCTGCTCATGTCATGAAAACCATCTTTTATCAAGTTTGATATCGGTGATTCGGTTTCAGTTGTCCGCACATATTGAGCGAAAAAGTATGGATCAGGAATTGCTAACTCATTTCTAAAATCACGCAATCGGGCATCTACTATTTGTCCAGTCGCCAAATTTCTAAATCGACATTCTCTTCCGTGAAACATATATTCCCAATCATTATCAAGCCTGCCACTTGTCTTTTCTACATCCAGTATCCAATCTACAGATACACCTTCTGGTGAATAATTCAGTTTTCTTGCTAACTGAGTTATCAGAGCATCCGCTAGATTTAGAAAATTTTCAAGAGCATTTAGAAACAAATCGGCATTTTCCAAAACAACCTGTTTGTCAATGACTTTCTTAATGGTTATATTGTTCATGTCTGAGGTAGTTCCACTATAAAAAACACTAAACTCAGGTAATTGAGCAGCAAGTTCTTTGATGATGGAATCCGGATCAAACGCTGCGAATGAACGTGGAAATTGTAAAACAAGATGATGCTCACCTGTTACCAATGGTTTTAATTCATCCACATTAGGTATTTTTGAAAAATCCGAACAATTTATTCGTAAGGGCACGCTCATTTTGAATTCCCACTAAATAAATTTACATATAACCGTTTTGCCCACCCAGCAATGGTTAAGATGGCGTTTTGCGTCGTGTGCGTCTTGGTCGGCGTTCGATGCCGTTGAGGGCAACGGCCGTTTCCTGCGGCAACATCCCTTCAATATGTGAAAACGAATCACTGGCATGGGGCAAATGAATCGCGCCCACAAACTCATCAAACGTCTGGATTTCAGGCAGGTCTAGTTTGATATGTTGCACTCGGCGACCAAGAACTGATTGCGCCGCTTGGGCCTTATGTTCATTGCTTGTTGCCAGCAAAACATCCATGATCTCCCTCAAAAAAGAAATCTGATAAACGCCTAACATCTCTTTAGGGCGACAATGGGTCGTCGATAGTAATCCGAACAGAAATAAATGAATTAGTATCGCCAACCATTCTTTGTGTGGTCTCATTGTATCTGGCCCGTACAAGGATGTCGGTTTGGATAGTTAAAGACCCATATCGTTGAAAACTCAAAGGGTCAGAGAAGTGATGAGCGAGTTTTCCAAGTTCGCTTGTGTCACCTTGTGTCGTTCCGGGCAGGTCAGTCCACCCTTTAGATATGAAGTGTGAGACGATATTTTCTTCTGTGTCTTCTGAATACCAATTAACCTGCCGATTAACAAAAAAACTTACCGAGTATTTGCCGCGGAAATGATCGTAACCAGGCGATACAGTGAATTCAGAACCATCGGTAACTATCGCATTGGGATAAGATGCTCCAGGCAACTGTTGCCAAACCAATAGCACACCTAATCCACAAGTTCCTACAATACTCATCACAGCTAAGATAATCACCTTACGTTTTGACTTTGCAACGTTCATGTCACTGGATTGATTCATGATTAAGTCATTTATGGGAATCACATCTCTCGCGTCATTGTATGTTATCCAGTCGTAGATGATGGCGCTTTGCGTCGGGTGCGTCGTGGTCGGCGTTCGATGCCGTTGGGGGAAACGGCCGTTTCCTGCGGCAACATCCCTTCAATATGTGAAAACGAATCGCTGGCGTGGGGCAAATGAATCGCGCCCACAAACTCATCCTGGAATCGGGGGGAGACGGCCGTTTCCACATAGCGCACCCATTCTACCAAATCCTGAGCGTCAGCCCGTTTCTTGCGGTTCAAGAGCGCAATCCGCGCCCCGTCCCCGGCCGCATTGCCCACCGCGTACACGTTCGACAACTCACAGTCTGGGATGAGTCCCAAAATCATGGCGTGTTTGGGGTCGATGTAGCTGCCAAAGGCCCCGGCCAAAATCACCCGATCCACTTTTTCGATTTGCGCTTGGTTCATCAACAATTTGGCCCCGGCGTACAGCGCCGCCTTCGCCAACTGCACATTACGCACATCCGATTGGGTGATGAGCAGCGGTTGACCGTTGGTCGTTTGAGTCTCGTCAGCCAAAATATAGGAACCCTTGGGACCATCCCAGGTTACGCGGGAACTGTTGTTGGTGGGGTTGAAACGGCCGTTTGCCAACAAAATCCCCGCCAAATACATCTCCACCACCACCTCAATAATCCCCGACCCACAAATCCCCGCCGCCAAATGCGCCGGACGCTCAATCTCCGTCTCCATCTCCCACGCATCCGACCAGCGTTCCTCGCCAATGACGCGAAAACGGGCCTCTTTGGTGACCGGATTAATCCGCACCCGCTCAATCGCACCCGGCGCCGCCCGCATCCCGTGCGTGATTTGCGCCCCTTCCAACGCCGGGCCGGTCGGGCTGGACGCGCTGTACAGCCATTCCCGATTCCCCAGCACAATCTCCGCATTTGTGCCGACATCCACCACTAGCCAGATGTCGTCCTGCTTGTGCGGCTCTTCAGCCAGCAATACGCCGACGTTGTCCGCGCCCACATGTCCGGCCTGCGCTGGCAGGATGTGGACGTTGGCACCGTGATGCAATCGCAGCCCCAATTCTCGCGCCTTAATGTCCATACCGTCCCGATTGGCCAGCGCAAACGGCGCGCCGCCCAGCTCTTGCGGATGGATGCCCAGCAGGATGTGAACCATCGTTGTGTTGCCCACAAAGACCGCTTCGTGAATTTGGCGCGGGCGCAGTTTGGCCGCTCTTGCCGCCCGTGTCGCTAGTTTGTTGAGAGCTTCGATAACGGCCGTTTGCATCCGTTCCAGCCCATCTTTATGCTCGATGGCGTAGGAAATGCGGCTCATCAAATCTTCGCCGTAGGTGACTTGCGGGTTCATCATCGATTCCGTCGCCAGCACTTCCCCAGTCCGCAAGTCGCACAGATGCCCAGCGATGGTCGTGCTGCCGATGTCTACGGCCAGCCCATAAATACCCTCGGCATAGCCCGGTTGGATGTCGATGAGTTCTTTTTCTTGCCAGATGGTGGCGGTGACGGCCCATTTGCCTTTGCGTAGGGTCGATTGGAGTTGGCGTAACGGCCGTAACCCAATCGCCAAATCCCGCAATCCCCACTGCGCCGCCAACGCATCCTGCAACCGCCCCCAATCCCCACGATGCTGACCCAGCGTCGCCCGATCCACTTCCACATACACCTGCCGCACGGCCGGATCAATCTCAATCGCCCGTTCGGTGGCCGATTTGCGGATGATTTGCTTTTGCCCCCGGCTCTCTTCTGGCACAAAAATGAGCGCATCCCCCTTCACTTTCGCCTGGCAGGAAAGGCGGCAATCACTGATTTTCAGCCGTTCCAAAGTTTTCTGCTCTTCGTCAGACGCAGGCGACAAATGGTCAGCGGATGAGGTGATGCCGTGTTTAGCAAACGCGCCATCCTCAACCCGAATGCGGCATTTACGGCAGGTCATCTTACCGCCACAAATGCTCTCAATTTCCACACCTAACTGGCGGGCGGCTTCAAGAATTGGTGTTCCTTCTTCCACCAATCCCCGCCGCCCAGAAGGCATGAAGATGAGCTGATGTTTGGATTGAATTTGTGAATT
>JAAEOP010000573.1 GCA_024223125.1 Chloroflexota bacterium | reverse complement strand
GTCCAGATCTCGGGCACGTTCCTCAGCAGTGGAATGCCACGTGCGGCCCACGGACGAGTAAAAGGCACCGATTAGATTTGTGGCACCCAATGTTTTGGTCGCCTCGATGCAGTGGCGGATATAGGTCAGCCCGGTTTCTCTCATGTTCTCATCAGGGTGGATCAGGTCTCGGCCGGGAGCCATAGCTGCGGCGACTGTAACATCCAAACCGTAATTTCGGACAATCTCGGCCGCTTTATGATAATCGTAGGCATCAATGGTTTCGATTGGAAGTTCAATTATATCAAAACCGGCTTCGGCCATGCGGGCCGCAGTTTCATTCAACTCCTCGAATGTGAAGGGTGCAAACCAAATCCAGGTATTTGCTCCAAATTTCATATTTGTTCTCCTTGATTTAGATTTGTAGATTTTCATGCAATGATATTTTTCTTCTGGTTCATGGGTAAAAAGTGTGCATCAATGTGACAGTCACTTCGGAAGTGCGTGTTACATTGATGCCAATTTGCGCACATTTCAAAGATGAGCTAAAGTTTTGCATTCCTCTAAGACGACATTTTTCTCTTCTGGATACATCTGGCCGAGACGTTGCAAGTTTGCCTATCCCGTGGCCAGTACGATCTGTTTCCAAACGGCCGTTTCATCAAAAATGGTGAACTCCCGACGCAGTCCCCAAAGGCCAAATTCGGTATGGGTCACACCCATAATGTGTATGGGGGCACCAGTCGGACGACCAAACATTCCCCAACCATCATGGGAACCTGTCAGCGACCAACGCACCGCCGCACGGGGTGGCATCATAGGGTCATCTCGTCCAATCTGATGCTCAATGCTGAACTGGGCCGATGGGAGGGACGAACGTAATCCTAACCAAAAGCGATCAGCCGCTTCTTGCCCGTGAGCTGTCACGCCACCGGGGTATTCCAGATGGCAAGCGCGATCATAGTCTGAGCCGATTACGCTGAATTCGGCCTGCATAATCCGCGTCAAGATATCGCTTAGTTTAGCGCCCCACTCATTGTCATTGCCCCGGCCAGCGTATGGGCCGGCAATATCTGTCTCGGGCGTCAATGGTCGTACTGCTTTTTTAGGCCCACCTTCGGCCTCAATTGCAGCACGGGCATACGCCTCGGGCGTCTGTCCCAGTTGCCGCACAATCGCCCCCTGATCACGAATTAGCCATTCATCATCTATAAAATTGGCAATCACATGGCAATTGGCAATCGTACGGAAGGTCAGCTTCCTGCCTGTCGCCGGGCCTAACACGTTATCTCGCGAATGGGTGGCCGTCGACAAATTTCGGTGGGAGGACAAGAAGCCCTCTTCCGGGTTGCCTGACCAGATAACATCTTCGCCCAACAGCGCCCGATCGGGAAACTCCGATAATGTGTCCATTGTGTTAGAGAT
>JAAEOP010000572.1 GCA_024223125.1 Chloroflexota bacterium | reverse complement strand
CCCTGGCGGGTCCAGCCGGTTGCAGATGCAATATGGGGGACAATGACCACATTCTCCAATTCCGCCAGGCCCGGTTTCAGCGCCGGCTCATCTTCAAAAACATCCAGCCCGGCTCTAAAATGCAGATGCTGTTGGCAATGGTTGACCAGCGCGGTTTCATCGATCACAGGCCCCCGGCTGGTATTGATTAAAACAGCGTTATCTTTCATGGAATCCAGCCGTTGGGCATCGATGAGATGATGCGTGGAATCGTCCAAAATCGTGTGAATGCTGACAATGTCTGCTTTTTCAAGCAGTTCTTCAATTTGATCAGCTCTTTTACACGTGACCGGTGACAATCCCTGTTGCTGAAGAAATTTGCTATAATTTTTAGTATGATCTTCCAGGGCTTGATTTTGATTAATATCGTAGTAAATCAGATTCATCTTGTGTCCTTCGACCATCATACGGGCATAAGCGTCACCGATTCGTCCTGCACCAATGATACCGAGGGTTTTTCCCCACAACAATTTTCCTAGAAAAAGAATCGGTAGCCAGCCTTTATATTTGCCGGCACGAAGAAACCGTTCTGACTCGCCGATTCGCCTGGCGGCAGCAAAGGTCAGGGCTACGGCCATTTCGGCCGTTGTTTCGGTCAATACGCCTGGCGTATTTCCCACCGGAATGCCGTGTTTCGTCGCAGCCGCAACATCCACGTTATTGAATCCAACGGCATAATTGCTATAAGCTCTCCCATCCGCCGCTTTGAGCGCAGCAAACAATTCGTCACCCCAGTCCTCGGTCAGT
>JAAEOP010000571.1 GCA_024223125.1 Chloroflexota bacterium | reverse complement strand
GCCTGTAGCACTGTAGCCGCCGTTGGCACTGACCTTATAGTCACTATTGGTGATGGTTTGGCTGGCTGTGACCACAAAGGTGGTTTGAGTCACGCTGCTATTACCGGCCAAACTTGGGATGGTCCAACTGACCACATTGCCGACTTTTGTACCGCCGGCGACGTAATATGCGTTGGCCGGCAGGGTATCGGTGATGAGCAGGTTGGTAGCTGTAGTAATGCCACTATTAGTGATAGTCAAGGTGTAGGTAATGGGGGCCCCGACCGTAGCCGTTACCGGTGCCGATTTGCTGACGGTTAGTGATTGTTCAGCCCATTTCATTATAAATGCATCCTCGTGACAGTAGTAGGGTGGAGAAGGGTCACAAGAAGTACTATAAGTGGTATCATAAGCACCCGGGGTAACCGGGAAATTTGAAGAATTGGTACCACCGGACAGATAAAGGCCATTAGCTTCATCTAAGGTAATAGCCAGCCCGTAGTCACCATTGTTGCGGCCTATATAGGTACTGTATACCAGGGAGGTTCCGGTTGGGTTTAATTTGCCCAAAAACGCATCGGGACAAAGATTATTAGGAAACCCGGTATCGCACGTTCCTCCGCCATGGTTTGGCTGAAAGGCATCGAGCGTTACAGGAAAATCTGCAGAATATGTTACGCCCGTCATATAGACATTACCGGTATCATCAACCGCAATACCTGTGGCATAATCATAAGAATGGTCTCCGCCAAGATAGGTGGCATAAGATAGGGCCGTACCGGTGGCATTAAGTTTTGCCACAAAAGTATCTGGGCATGGTTCGCTACAGGTTCCACCAGTATACTCCGTATCAAACGCGCCGGGTGTAACCGGGAATGAATAAGAGTATGTGTTCCCTCCTACATAAGCATTACCGTGTGCATCAATCGCTATTTCCACACCATAATCAAGTCCTTCACCCCCAAGAAAGGTGGCATAATTCAATGCCGTGCCGGTAGAATTCAATTGCACGACAAACGCATCGTTATGGTCACAATTGCCATCCAAACCACATGCCACATCAAATGCACCAACTGTGACTGGAAAATCAGGAGAATCCGTACCTCCTACAGCAAATACCTGGTCCAACGCGTCTACTTCAATATCACTGATTCCCTCATAGTTTCCTCCGCCCCCTAAAAAAGTTCCATAGCTTAACGTTGTACCATCCGAGTTAAGTTTAGCAATAAAAGCATCATAGTCTCCATTTAAAGCCACATCCAATACACCGGCAGTTGTTGGAAAGTCAGAAGAGGAGGTTTCGCCGCCAATATAAGCGCTGCCGGAAGCATCCACATCAATAGAAGAACCATGCTCATACTGATTTCCGCCCAAAAAAGTGCTATACGCTACTAACCCATTAGCATCCAATTTGGTCACAAATGCATCCGAGTTTCCATCAAAACCAGTATCAAAAGCCCCAACGGTAACCGGAAAATCAGAGGACTCGGTATGACCGGTTATATAGGCACTCTTTGTTGTGCCTACGGCAATTGCGTTTCCATAATCCCAGCCGCTCCCTCCCAAAAACGTGGTGTAATTTAACCCGGTACCATCGGCATTAATTTTAATAACTATTGTATTTACATTAGAAAAATCACTCGCCTGGCTATGCATTACAACATAGGTATTTCCGGCACTATCAACAGCAATATCATTTGCCGCCTCAGCATCACTTCCTCCAAAAAAGGTGCTGTAAACCAATTCCGGGTCAATTATCAAGGGATAAGCCGGATTGTAGCCTGCCGGCAAAGCAAAAGTATAGCCCTGTCCATCCTCAGTCAGATGGTATTGCACCGGCACCGGCCGGCGATGCTCACCCCCAGGCAACTCTTGCCAGGCGATGGGCGGGCTTTCGTAGAGTTTAGTTTGCCCAACACGGATGATGAGATTGCCTCGCTCATCAATGGTCAGGTTGTCGGCATGGGGATAGGCTAGTT
>JAAEOP010000570.1 GCA_024223125.1 Chloroflexota bacterium | reverse complement strand
TACAATTGGTATCATTGCCCTGGCAATTGTTGCCGTAATAGCTTATTTTGCATCAACGAGTAGTAGCAATAACGGCGACAGCCAACCTGCTGCTGAAGGAGTAATTGGAGAAGTGATTACAACCGCATCTGGCTTACAGTACGAAGACCTCGTGGCGGGCGAAGGCCCCGCCGCACAGGCTGGCAATACCGTCAGCGTGCATTACACCGGCTGGCTGGAAGACGGCACGAAATTCGACTCGTCCGTTGACCGCGGTACCCCGTTTGAATTCCCGCTTGGAGGGGGAAGAGTCATTCCAGGTTGGGATGAAGGCGTGGCCGGGATGCAGGTGGGCGGCAAACGCCGGCTTACCATCCCGTCTGAACTTGGGTATGGAGCTACCGGCGCTGGCGGCGTCATCCCCCCCAACGCAACTTTGATTTTCGAAGTGGAACTATTGGAAATTAAGTAGTTCTGTCGAGTTGAAATACGCGGCCAAAATTAACGCAGAGCCGCAAAAGTGCAAAGACGCAGAGAATTTTTTCCTTTT
>JAAEOP010000569.1 GCA_024223125.1 Chloroflexota bacterium | reverse complement strand
GAGTTTGACCTGGAGAATCGCGTTTGGACGATTCCGGCAGAACGCATGAAAATGCGCCGTGAACACAAGGTGCCGTTGTCCAAGCAGGCGATGGCGATTGTGGAGGCGAATTGGCCAACGATTGATGGAGTGGAATTGCTGTTCCCGTCGCTTGTTTCAAACCGCAAATGGCTCTCGGAGAACGCGTTCAACTCCGCGCTTCGACGGATGGGATGGTCCAAGGAGGAGGTTACCGCCCATGGTTTCCGTGTAACCGCGAGCACGATCCTTAACAGCCGCGGCTTTGATCCAGACGTTATTGAAGCCGCACTCGCCCATCAGGACAAGAACGTGATCAGACGGACATACAACCGCTCGACGTACTGGGATCAGCGGGTAAACCTAATGCAAAAATGGGCGGACCTAATGGATGAAGTTAGCGCTGAATAGCAAAATACAAAATGCTTAGTTATTACAGGCATTCTTCGGATGGGAGAGTCGTTTCAATTGCTTCTTCCGATGGAAAGAGGGCATGAAGCACCTATTTGGTGCCGTGAAAAAAGCTGTGTCAGAAGCCACCAAGGATGGAGATGGCAACGAGCTTTTCGATTGCTGTTCTCAGTTCGGGTTCTGGCTGACGGTTGGGCGCAAATGTCAGGTGGAAACCGACGGCATTTTAGAAGCCGTACTGCAGCGTTTTGGACGTTAAGCTGTGGCAGCAAAGGACTGACAATTCAGCAGTCAACCATGTGAATGTTTCAGATCTCAATGCTCTCAGCGATTCTGTCTGGCTCATTGGTGCGCATTGCGCAGAAATAGACTCATCTACTCGCGCAAGCTGATGGTATGCCTGGCTGCTAATGCCGAAGGGGTGACTCGAGGTTGGATCATCTTTGACCTGCTAAAATAGACTTGTCGGCCTGAGCCAACGGCTACTCAAACCTATGGCGCTCAATTACTTCGACTTGGGAGCCTGCAACATTCTCAACTACCGATCGCCCTCGGTCTAGTAGCCAATCGAAACCAACGATCGTGGAGTTTTGCCTACTGCTGTTTGCGCGATCCAACGCCATTTTCTGGTTTTGTTTCAAGCCCGTTCCACTCCAACCACTGTAAGGCAATCTGCGCGTCTGTAGCCGGGGAAATTTTGCCTGGCCTCACGAACCCGGTCTGACAGAAATGCCTCGTATTCGATGGCCTGTGACTCCGCGTGAGTCGCCTCGTAGCTCAATCGCCCACGTTGAGTAATCAATCGTTTTTTAGGACACTCGATTTCCACGATGAGATAACTATTGTCGGCTCGCCGGATTACGTAATCCGGTTCCAGCTTGCCGTGGAAATCAGGTTGACTCCAAACTTGCACGGCCATTGGATCTAGTAGTTGCGGAAATTGGCAAAAGAGCTTTTGAAAAGCAGGTTCATTGTCAGCAGCATCAACGAGCATATTCTCGTAATTATCAAGTACGGACGGGCCAAAACGGAGCCAACGAGTTCCCAAAGACGAAACTAGTTCTTCAACTTGAATTTCGCCTCTTTGTTGAAGATGCATGAAAGCTTGACTGAGTGGTATTAGTAGATCATCTAGGGGAGATGATAGGATTAGAAACCGAAGGGCACGTCGAGCCGTAACCCGCACCACAGAAGAATTATTCTTATCGTTCACCATCTTGCAGAAGGGTAAAACTGTAAATCGAATCCCGTCATCAGAAAGTTGGCCTTCTGTTGCCAGTGTTGCAAGCAGCGTGATGGCCACTGACTTGCCTTTAACGGTGTGGTGTGAACGGCGGAGCAATACTCGGCCACGGTAGCGGCGGCTTTGTGTTGTCGCGGGCGGCGTAAAAGTCGGCCACTTTTGCCCTTTCATTTGATGGGAGGGTTTGGGGATATTCACCGTGGAATTGTATTTGAAGGTGCG
>JAAEOP010000568.1 GCA_024223125.1 Chloroflexota bacterium | reverse complement strand
CTTTACAACGGGCATTGGCACTGCGACGCACACAGTTGACTGTTCGATAATAGGGTTGTCCAATCTTTGCTTTGAGCAACGCCAATTCGGCGTCCAAAGCAGCTAACTGTTCCCGTCGGCTTGCTTGTATTTGGTCACACAAAGGGCCAGCCAGAATAACCAATCCTCTATGATAAAGTGTGCGTCCTTCATGTTCAAAGGGGACGCTGCATCCCCGTCCCCAGTATTGTGGGTTGTCTCCTTCTACTATAGGATACGCTTCAAATTGTGCTGTCGGCCATCTTGTTAGCAGTTCTTTGTGCTCTTTTTTCAAACAACGCCAGCCAGCCAGATAGCGCAATCCGTATTGTTCATAAGCATGGGCTATCTTGTCATCGAGCATGGCACGGTCGCCAATGACTAGGGTTTCTTCCAGACGATACCCACGCTTTTTTAACCAAGTTGCCAGATTATCCATGTTGCTGGCAACGGTAGATTGGTCGGCGGTGCGTCCAGACCAGAATTGATACAGCCAGGGGATATTCCCGTCAGCGGTGGCATTCAAGCCCAGTTTGAACTTGCGTTTGTTTGACGGCGTATTGTGGGCAAAGCCAAAATCAACATATTCGCTGTTTTCGTAACGGCCGTGCATGATAAATGCTGTCAAATCATAAAAAATAACCGACATATCAATATTGGCCTTGCGTATTGCCTGCTCAACCAGTTCCAACCAGATGATTTCCAGATGTGGGTAAAGAGCGTCTAATGTGCGATTGAGCCTATCGTCATTGAATTTTGGTGCAGGAACGTCGAGAATATGTACTAATGTTGTTCGTCCCACCCAATCAGCGACGCGGTAAAGGGGTGGTGGGTACATAAGTCGGTTCAACACCAAGACTAAGACAACTGTTCCATGGTCTACTTCGCGTTGTGTAGGACAGTGCCGATTGATGATATGGCGAACTTGCAAGCTTTCCAGCAAAGCGTACAACACGGGCAACGCCCCTATTTGGTAATGCATCTGCCGTTTGGTCAATAAATCGACAAGTTGCGCCAATGTCGTTGCCCCCTTCATTGCGAATCGAGTTCGACGGGCAGCCCATTTTGCCTGTCGGCAAGCGTGTTTCCATGCTTTGTACTGGCGTAAGGCACGTCGTTTCCACCGATAACGGGGACGCCATGGGAAAATCGGGCCGTCTTGCGGGTTGTGGCTGACTATGCCTAGCAATGGTGTCGTTCCAGGAGCGGTGATATTGTCTACTGCTGCTGGTTGAGCGAAGGCTAAGAGGGCAATGAACCAAATCAACCAAACGAATATTTGTGTATGTGAGGTTTTTGTGACAAAATTCATAAGAAGGTACTCCAGTAAAGTTGGTTTTGTCACCTTATACTTTGCCACAAAAGGAGGACCTTCACTACTTTTCTCTCTCTATTCAATTTTTACCGTGCGAAATGTAGGATTAGGGTTTGCCCGTAAATAACTTTTGAGTTTCCAGATTGGTTCACTCTTTCGAGAGTGAACCAATCTTGCCAAGTTAAAAACGAGCGTTCCCTAAGGCTCGCGCCAGGGCCAGCCCCAATCCGCGTGAGGCTCCGGTAATTAAAGTGGTTGGATGTGTTACGGTTGTCATTTCTTGTTTCTCCTGCATGGAAAATAGAGATTAATACAATCTCCAATCTCATTTCTAATTTTAACGGGCAAGCCACATGTCCACACCCGGCAACTGACCAGACCTTCTATACGTACAAAGGACAGGCTGGACGCCTATCCTTTTGTTCAGCTATGGAAAGAAAAGGAGAAAGGGATAAAATAGTGGGGCTTTTAACGGCCGTAAATTTTGTCCTTGTGAGAATTATGAGCAAATCCTGGAGTCGTTCAACTCGTTATCTTATTTTAATATTGGCGCTGATTTGTATGGGCTGGTTCTTAAGCCAATCGCGGGCATTGTTAGGACCATTAGCGATTTCAGCTCTTTTGGCCTTTATCTTAAATCCGCTTGTGAGCTTGGTGCATGAACGGTTAAAGTTAGCCCGGGCGATTGTAGTGTTGCTGGTATATCTTGTTTCACTAGCTGTCATCGTCACGGTCGGGGTGATTGTGGTGCAGCTTATTTCGGAGCAAACTGCCAGTCTGTTCATGCAGTTACAGGAAATTGCCGATCAGATTCAAGATGAGTATTTGACGCAAACGGTTAGCTTTTTCACTTTCCAGATTCAACCAGCAGCGCTCTTATCACAGTCGGCCAATGCTTCTATTGATTTCATCCAGGCTGATCTCATTATACAGGTAGCCCAAGCGACCACAACAAATGTGGGCTGGGTTCTGGTCGTCATTATTACCACCTATTATCTTTTGCTGGACTGGGCCAATCTAAGAGATTGGCTGTTTCGCTGGCTGCCAGATTCGTATGAAGGTGACGGCCGTCGTCTCTATGATGAAGTCAAACAAGTATGGCGGCGTTATTTTCAAGGACAACTGCGCTTGTCGCTAATCATGGGCTTTTTTACTGCTTTAGGCGCGTTCATTATAGGTCTACCGGGGGCAATTTTATTCGGTATTCTAGCGGCCGTGTTTGATGTTTTACTGTCAGTTGGTCCGGCAATTGTCTTGGTTATCGCTACGGCCGTGGCCTTCATTGTCGGCTCAAACAGTCTTGACATCTCTAATATCCTTTTTGCCCTCCTGGTTCTGGCTGTTTTGGGTCTCATCCAAATTGTGGAAAATATCTGGTTGCGGCCGCGCATCATGAGTAATAGTCTCAACATCCATCCGGCCATCATCTTTATAGCCATTATTGCTTCGCTAGCTCTGGCCGGCGTACTTACCGCCCTGGTCATTGTGCCAGTCATTGCTTCTGTAGCCATCATAGCTAAATATATATATTTCAAACTGTTTGAGATGGATCCGTGGGAGCATTGGTAGGGTGATTGCTGGACAGCGATACGAGCGTATTATCTTGTGGCTGACATTTCAGTTTTTTTTACTCGTTGGTTGTACGAATAGCTCAAATCCCCCCCCCCTTCTCCCAACGATTATTTCTGTAGCCACAACTCCTTATTCTCAGGCGACAGTCACCGCTACGGCCGTACCCCAAACTTTTCCACCTTTGCCCACGCCATCACCAATCTCGCCACCAACGACCGTGCCTCTAACACCAACGCCAACTGTTACGGCCGTGCCCCCAACATGGACCCCCACCCGTTGTCCACCAGGGCAAGTCATAACTGGTATCTTTCCCAGTAAATTAACTGGCTCCAGCAATTATCGGGTTTACTTACCACCCTGTTATGGGATTGACGGCCGTGGCTACCCCACCCTCTATCTTTTTAGCGGCAACTCCCAAGATGAGAACGCCTGGGACAATTATGGTCTAGATGAAGCTGCCGAATCCGCCATCCAAAACCAGACTATCCCCCCCCTTCTCATCGTCATGGTAGACGGAGGATGGATAGCTAACAACAGTTCTGGCGGCCCCAATTCCTACGAAGGTCACATCATAAATAACCTAGTTCCCTTTATCGAACAAATATACTGCGCCTGGCCAGAAACGGCCGGTAGAGCCATTGGCGGCCTTTCCCGTGGCGGTTATTGGTCACTAGAAATCGCTTTTCGCCATCCTCAAAAATTTGCCAGCGTCGGCGGACATAGTCCCGCCCTCATAGATTCCCACGCCGGTCCCGAAATCAATCCCCAAGACACCGCCCTGACCAATGACCTGACCGGGCTAAGAATATACCTGGATATTGGCGCCGATGATTACCTGCTGCCCAACACCCTTCGTCTACATGAAGAGATGCAAGCCGCCAATATACCCCACACCTGGAAACTCAATGAAGGCGCCCATGACGATAATTATTGGCCTCAACACCTGACCGAATATTTAACCTGGTACACACAACCCTGGTCATTTAATAGAAACACCTATCCCCATCAATCATGCTCGTCCCCATAAATCTGCTCATCCTCACACAACGACCAATACAAATTAGCCTAAGAAACAAGCAAACCATATGACATAAGTAGGTTTGACTTGGGTTTTTTACCCATGTATAATGCGTATCGTCATACTTAAATAGTGTCAACAACTACCCTGGCAGATAGTTGATAATGATCATTAGACTCAATTCATCATTATCGTGATGGTAAGATTGGCAACACAGAAAAAATCTCACTAACCAAGTTGAAAAATACGAATTATGGCCCTGAAAGGCAATCTGCGAGACTTTTCCACAACGCAATTACTCAATTTAATAAACCTAGCCCGGAAGACTGGTACGTTATCGATTCAGAATGATAGTGAAGCAGCCCACATGTCCTTCCGTGAAGGGAAACTCATTTACGCCTATTTAGGTAGAAATGCAGATGGCAGCCATCTAGCCCAAATATTACAAAATAGCGGCAAGCTCTCGGCAGAACAGGCCAAAGTTATTCGAACCCACACCGAAGGGAAAAGCGATAAACAGCTTGGTCATTTGCTCATTACGGCCGGCCGTGTTACCCAAAACGACATCATTCAAAGTGTACGCCAAAATGTATTAGACATTGTTTACCGGCTGTTTACTTGGGCCGAAGGTCAATTCCGTTTTGAAGCCAACAAACTGCCATCCCCCGGTCATATTACGATTCCCATAGACCTGGAAAGCGTCATTATGGAAGGAAGCCGACGCTTAAAAGAGTGGGAAATCCTCCAGGATGAACTACCAGATTTAGATATCGCTCTACGTTTTACAGATCGTCCAGATGCCCGGCTCCGCAACATAAACCTGACAGTTGAAGAGTGGCGCGTTGTTTCATTTGTCAATCCACGAAACACCATACGGCAGATTGCTAAAGCAAACAACCTAAGTGAATTCGAAATCCGGCGCATTGTCTACGGCATGTTACAAGCTGGATTAGTTGATTTCGTCGAAAAACCTCGACCAAAATCTGGTTCAGACCAAGCAACTTCCGGGAAACGGTCTGGCAGGAAAACTGTGGATCAACCACCGATCGTAAAACGTACCGTAGTCGAACGTCTCATTGATCGTATAAGAAAGATATAGGGTTTCTGCAACTATTTAATATCAAACTCAAATTTAGCGTATTATTTTTTGCAACTAGATAAATTAGAATAAAGGTTATTATTTATGCAAGCGGTAAAAATGGTAATCACCGGTCCATTTTCGTCAGGTAAAACTGAGTTTATAAATTCAGTTAGTGAAATTGATGTGGTATCCACAGAACGAAAAATTTCCAGCACGGCCGAACAAATTAAAGAAACAACAACAGTGGCTATGGATTTCGGCCGTATTACCGTTGGCGATGACTTGGTGCTTTATCTGTTTGGCACACCTGGGCAACGACGTTTCGATTTCATGTGGGACATTCTTTCACAGGGTATGCTTGGGTTTGTGGTGATGGTAGACAGCACTAAACCAGAGACCTTTCGAGAAGCCAAGAGAATATTAGAGACTTTTGAAAGCTATGCTGGAACACCATATGTTGTAGCTGCCAATAAACAAGATATGGAAGATGCCTGGGAACCTGAAGATTTACGAATCATCTTACGCCTCAGGCAAGATGTAAAAATACTACCTTGTGTAGCCACCGATAAAGAAAGCGTCAAAAACGCATTACTTGAGCTTCTATATTCGATTTTAGAGCAGATTGATGCAAGTGAAAGCAATTAGTTACCTGACCCTTAGTTATCTTGCAAAATGCCTCCTCCTAAATTAGATACAGATTGATAAGTACGGCCTTTTTATTAAGTCGCTATTGTGTTAACGTCACCTTTACATCTCCTTAACATGCTTTTCACTGTGTTCATTTAGAGCCAATGATACCATTCAACTATACTGTACATAAATAGCCCAAAATTTATTCGCATTATCATGGGCTTTAGCGATATTGTGGTTTATGTAGTACCATGTAATCAGGATTTTTAGTTGACTACTACACTACATATTTGCATATCAATAACACAGTAGTTTTGAGGGAAGCGTGAGTTCAATTGTCACTGAGCAAGGCCTATTACACTACGAATCAATCGGACGTGGACAGCCTATCATTCTTTTGCATGGATGGATAAATTCCTGGGATGTCTGGCGTGATTTAATGATTGCGTTGGCAAAGACAGGGCAATATCGCGTTTACGCCCTTGATTTTTGGGGATTCGGGGATTCAGCTAAATCATCGCAATCACAGACAACCACTTTTCATATTGACAGTTACGTAAAAATGGTACACCAGTTTATGGATTCGCTGGGTATTCAACAAGCGCCTATGCTTGGACATTCAATGGGGGGTACAGTGGCGCTCCAAATTTCCCTGTCCTACCCCGAAAGAGTAGAAAAGGTAGCTGTCGTAGGCGCTCCAATTATTGGTTCTTCTCTCAATCCTTTTTTGCAATTAGCTGGGTATGGAGCCATTGCAAAATTGATCTGGCGTTACCCCATTCTTTTGCATTCAATTATGCGCCTTCTTCTGGCAAAAGATTCAAAAAAAGTACGGGGGATGATCTTTCGGGATGTACAACGTACAACAATCGAATCGTTTTTTCGCAGTATAGGCGATTTGCGTGATACTGATTTAACCAACAAACTTCCAACTTTGAGTTTACCCACATTGGGCATCTATGGCCTCAAGGACAATATTGTTTCACCTTCGAATGCTGATTTGCTAATGACAGGCGTTGAAAAGGCAAACGTTTCTATGTTGTCGCATTCCAGGCATTTTCCAATGAGCGATGAACCAGAAGCTTTTTTGGAAATAGTCAATCTTTTCCTAAAAGACTCAATTCTGGAAAACATGTCATTTACAAGATGAACTCCTGCAAAGTCTAACATGGCAACTACCTAATCTTATGATTGTGAAAGAGTTAATGATTGATCAGGAAACAGCAGTTGAATATTATTACCCCAATAAAATGGGGCGCATCATGTTAATTGCTATGGAAGAGATTATGGGGCGGCATGGTGTAAACGCTGTTTTGAATCTGGGGCATTTAAGTCATTTAGTAAATAATTTTCCGCCAAATAATCTTGAATTAGGATTTGCTTTTTCCGAATTGAGTACAATTCAACAAACTTTAGATGAGATGTATGGGGAACGCGGCGGGCGTGGGTTAGCGCTTAGAGCAGGACGGGAAACCTGGAAATATGCTTTGAAGGAATTTATGCCAGTTTTAGGCATTACTGATCTGGCCGTTCGTATGCT
This sequence comes from Chloroflexota bacterium, assembly GCA_024223125.1. The sequence goes on along the minus strand of JAAEOP010000568.1, from coordinate 11,693 downwards.
ACCATTGGGAATCAAAATTAAAATAGGGTTGGATATTTTTGCAGAAACGTTTAATAAGTTCAGTGATCAGCGGGTTCGTTTAGGTGAGGCTGATGAAGCGTTTTTATGGATCATTGAAAGATGCCCACTATGTTGGAATCGTACCACAGACGCACCCTGTTGCCATTTAGCCGTTGGTTTGCTAGAACAGGCTTTGGATTGGGTCAGTCGTGGCCGGCGTTTCCATGTTCAACAAATTTCTTGTATTGCAGCCGGGAATAATAATTGCACGATAACAATATCTAAAAAACCAATATCTTAAATTTAATAAAAATGCGTCGAATTATTCTGAAAGAAACTGCTCATATAGCTCCATTTAATGAACCTGCACGGGATTTAAGAGTGCAGAACAAGCCGCTCTGGTTGTGGCATCGTGATATTCTGGCTCACTATGCTTCTGAAGAACGGGAATACGATAATTGGGAAAAGGCCAGAAAAGCTGAAACGGAATCTCTTGAGTGTCTGGTTCATCGTGATAATTTGTTCTTTAATCAGGAATTGATTGATGAGTTTTTGGCACAGGCCCGCGACGGCCGTCGGCCTGTTCGTTTAGCCTTTCATATGGATGACCCTTCCATTGCCCGCCATGTAAAACCACTCACCCACTCATTCTTTCAGCAAGATAACCTTTTATTAGCAGACATATGGTATCTACCACAAGGATTATCTCAAAGTCTGGCAGCAAAACCTCTGATTATTGATACAGAATCTCGTGAACGAGGTTATTATCATATTCCGCCTTACATGGCCAGCGAGCATGGAGATCTGGTATATGAGCTGCCCCGCAAAGTCTTTGTGTTAGTAGAAAATTGGGTTCACATCTTTGTCGCTGATATTTTGCTTGGTGTATTTGCCCGCGGCGCGGCCGTAGAGGACAGAGTTGACAGTGACTGGAAATATAAGCTTAAAATCATGTTTCATTCCTTATTAGAACAAAAACAATTTCTGTCAAATTCTGAGGTAGTGCGGATAGGTGAAAATTGCAATATTGACCCGACAGCCATCATCAAAGGCTTCACCACCATCGGCGATCATGTCACTATTGGCGCCGGGGTTGTGGTAGATAATTGCATCATCGGCAACAATGTTACCATTTCTCAAGGCTGCCAACTCTTATTAAGCGTCGTAGGTGATTACTGTTTCTTACCATTTCGGGCAGCTCTATTTATGACCACATTGATGGAATACTCTTCAGTCGCTCAAAACACATGTTTACAACTATGTGTTGTTGGGCGAGATTCATTCATTGGGGCCGGAAATACGTTTACTGATTTCAATGTACTTGGTGGGGCGTTAAGAACGATGGATCATGAAAGCGAGTTGGCAGATACCAATTTATTAGTATTAGGCGGTTGTGTTGGACATCACTGCCGAATAAGCTCTGGGAACACCTTTTATGCGGCTCGCACCATTGAATCAGATGTTGTCCTCTTAGCTTCAGAAGAAAAGCACTTCATTACCAAAAACGTGGCCTACGAAGATAGCGACTATCATACCCATGCCGATAAATTTCGGTATTCTCGCGATTATCCCCGACCAGATGAAAAATAGTGTGTAATATCTGCAAACCAGGCAAACTCCGGGAGATTTGACTAATTAGCCAGACCATGTCTGAAATCCTGGAGGTTTGTAATAATACTCGGAACAGGTTTACAACTATCGTATTAAGAAAAAATACAGGGTTTTTCTAAAGGACAGAATACCTATTGAAGCAGTCGGGTTCTTGGTTACACTCGAAATCATGGACGACTCATTCGCTTTTATTATTCATCCAATTGATCCGCAAAGAGATGTCAGCCGCAAGTTTCCCACACTAGGCAAACTGCCTGTTTGGTTGATTGATTTCTTGTCCCTTTTTTTTCCACCAGTTTACATTTCAGAGATTTCAGGCGTCACATCAGCGCACAACGGCCGTGCCTTGCAAGGATGGTTTATCGCCTGCCCGCTTACGCCCCAACGTATGATGAGCCTACCCCCAAAAGTTGTCTATAAAAAAATCATTCAAACTGGGCGTCTGGCCGAAAAACTAGGGGCATGCATTTTGGGTTTAGGCGCCTTTACTTCTGTCGTAGGGGATGGCGGACTGACAATTGCCAAACAGCTGGATATACCCGTCACAACTGGCGACAGTTATACGATTGCACAAGCAGTGCGAGCCATCAGGGAAACGGCCGTCATCTTAGATACCCCTCTCAATCAATCCACTGTCGCCATCGTCGGCGCTACTGGCGCCATCGGTTCCATCTGTGCCCAAATGTTAGCTCCTGACACCCCAAAATTGCTACTTATCGGCCGTCGCACCGACAAACTAAATGAAGTCGCTGGTAAAGTCCGCAGCGCTGGCTGCCCCCAGGTAACAGTAGCCAATAATATTGATTCCCTGTCAGACGCCCACTACATCATCACTGTCACCAGCGCCATAGACGCCATCATAGAACCGCAGCACTTACGGCGCGGCGCAGTTGTGTGTGATGTCGCCCGCCCCCGCGATGTATCCAAACAAGTTGCCGAACAACGACCCGATGTCCTGGTTATTGAAGGCGGTATGGTGCGGGTTCCAGGTCAGGTAAATTTTGGATTTGATTTCGGGTTTCCACCCCAAATGGCCTATGCTTGTATGGCGGAAACAATGGCGCTGGCATTAGAGCAAAAATATGAATCATTCACCTTAGGAAAAGAGATAACATTGTCTCAAGTTAAGACAATTGATAAAATCGGTATGAAGCATGGTTTCATGTTAGGCGGCTTCAGAAGTTTCGAACGAGCGGTAAGTGATGAAGAGATTGCCTATGTAAAAGCTTGCAGCCAAACAGGCGGCAAACTAAACTTAAAACAACTCAACCTTAAACAAGTTATTTGTTGATCGAGTAATATGAAAATTTCCAAGGGATAAACTCATGAGCAACGGCCGAATTCTTATTGTTGAAGACGATTTCGATATTTCTAATATGCTCCGTATCTTCTTTACGGGGCAGGGATACCATGTTGAAGTAGCAGCGCGTGGCAATGACGCTCTGGATACCTGCCGCAAGAAATTGCCAGATCTCATTGTACTCGACATCATGCTGCCCGATATGGATGGATACGCCGTGTGTAAGGCATTACGCACCACAACCCGTACCAGCCATATCCCCATTATCTTTTTAACCCAGCGGGATGAACGAAGCGACCGCATTCAGGGTTTGGAATTGGGCGCTGATGATTACATCACCAAGCCTTTTGATATCGAAGAACTCAAACTCCGGGTACGCACCGCTATTAATGTTCACAAACGCTTGAACATGACCGACCCCACTACCGGCCTACCCAGCAGCCGTCTCATTGAGGAACAATTACGCGATTTAATGCGGATTGATAACTGGACCTACGGGGAAATTGGCATAGACAATATTGAGCCTTTTAACGATGCTTATGGTTTTGTTGCCCGTGACGAAGCCCTGCGATTTACGGCGCTGCTCTTAAATGAAGTCGTGGATAAATATGGCACATTAGATGATTTTATTGGCCATGCCAGCAGCTATACATTTGTATTGATAACGTTGTCAGACAAAGTGCAAACAATGATTGACCAGCTTCGCCAACGGTTCGATGAAGATATTTTGGCCCATTACAATTTTATGGATCGAGAACAAGGCGGCATTATGACCTCCGACGGAAAGCTGGTTCCCTTAATGCGTTTATCATTTGGCCTAGTTTCCAATAAAACCCAACGTTTCTCAGACATTCGTGAAATAACAGAAACGGCCGCAGAGTTACGCCGCCTTGATCAGGAAAATAAAAAAGGGAAGTAGTTCGCTATATTATTTTGTAAGGGATGTGATTTGTTACAGCTGAGGTTTTAGGAATAAATAAGATAATGGAAAAGGAATTGACCTCGGCTATCACCTGGAATTTCCTGGATGACCTTAGTGACGGCATCATCATTGTCAGTTCAGATGGTTCCATTCTATATGGTAATCAAACGGCCGTATCTCTCTTAGGTTTGAATCATCAGGATTACTTATTAGATGAAGTACACCAGATATTAGCTTCATTGAAAAATTGGCGCCTCCTGCTGCAACCTCCAGTAGAAATGCAAATGGTTTCAGCCAACGGGCGTCTCCTATATGCCCGATCCCGCCAAGTCAATAACCTGGACCCCGACACCATTCAAATCATTTTTCATCCCGTTGCCAGCCCCAACATCGAAAATGCCGAATTGTTACAACAAGCCCTGGCCCGCAACCATGAATTTGAAGTTCTCCTTGAAGCCAGCAACGAACTATCTTCCAGCCTCGATCAAGAGTCCATTTTTTCCGCTCTCGGCCGGCATCTGCTACAACTCACCGGCATCGGATGTACCATTTATAAATGGCAGCCCAACGAAGAAAAACTCATTGTTCTTAAAGAGATAGTGAAAGCGCCCCACTCGACCAGCCACATTCAAAAGATTGGGAATGTTATCTCCAGTGATAACACTGCCCAAATAACAACCATCATCAATAACCAACAGCCCATCATCCTGACCAATCAACCTGGAGGAACCCTGCCTTTTCCCCTACCAGAATGGTTAGACAGTGGCAAAGTGTATTTCCACGCCTTTCTTCCCCTGCTGCTCAGCGGCGAGCCTTACGGATTGATTCATCTCGTCAGCGAAAATAAAATTGGCGAACATCTACTCCAAATGTTCAATGCCATGATCAACCAGGCCAGCATTGCCTTAGAAACAGCCCTCGTCTTTGAAGATACCTACGAGCGAGAACGATTTTACGGCGCGATGGGTAATGTCAGCTTGGCGCTGAATTACACGCTCGACCGCGAAAAAGTATTAGACCTCATTTGCAGTGAAAGTCTGCGTATCTTCAATGTGGACGGAGCCTATATCTGGCAGCTTGAAAACAACACCTTTATAAGCAGTAAAGCAAAAGGGCACGGGGCGGCAGATTTTGCAGACACGGCCGTTTCCCGCAGTACCCCCAACACCTTTGTGGCCCATATTGCCCAAACAGGCAACGCCACCTACCTCAACAACATCGCCCAAAGCAGCATCCAAATTCACCTACCCAATCCCGAACAAATTCGAGCCGTTCTGGGTGTCCCCCTGGAAGCAGAAGGGCAGCTCATCGGCGTTCTCATATTGATTGACACCCAAAACAGCAACCGATTTTCAGAAAAAGACGTGACCCAAGCTACCACCTTCGGCGTACAAGTTGCCATCGCCCTGCAAAATGCCAAATTATTTGGCGAACTGCGCCAGTTGAATGAAGAACTCGACTTGCGCGTTGCCCGCCGCACCCGTGCCCTCCAGGAAGAAAGCAATCGGGTGCAAATTCTACTACGCATCACCACCGAACTTTCGGCCAGCCTGGATCAAGATCGTGTACTAACCAAGGCGCTTGACCTGGTAAATGAAGTCGTCAATGCCACTGATGGCGTCATCTTATTGGTGGATCAAGAAACAGGCGAATTTGTTTTTCGGGCCTCATTGAAGGAGCAACGACCGTTAATCCACAAAAAGGTTTCCAGCGGCCTGAAAAGAGACGAAGGGCTGGCTGGCTGGATGATCGAAAATCGTTCGGCCGTCATCGTCCACAATACCAAAGAAGACCCCCGTTGGCTGGAACTACCCACCAGCAGCAAGTACCAATCTGTACTCGGCGTCCCCCTCATCTCCAGCGAAGAAGTAATCGGCGTTCTCATGCTCTTTCATACCGAACGCAGCGCCTTTACCAAACAACAACTCGATCTGGTCGAAGCAGCCGCTATCCAGGTAGCTAATGCCATCAACAACGCCAGTCTATACAAGCTAATCTTTGAGCAGGCCGAACAACTCGGCTCCATGCTGCGCGGCGAAAGTATCCAGAAGGCCAACTTACAAGCCATCTTAGAAAGTATTGCCGATGGCGTCATCGTCGCTAACAGCAAAAATGAAATCGAAATCGCCAACATCTCCGCCAGCAACATTTTAGACATATCCCGCCGCCAGCTCATTGGCAAACATGTTAACGAACTACTCGGTGTCTATGGACAATTTGGCGACACCTGGATGAACACCATCAAAAATTGGTCAGATAACTCTGATCAGCTTCAACCGGGCACCTTCTTAGATGACCAGTTGATCATTGAGGAAAGATTTGTCAGTGTGCATCTCTCACCAGTCATCTCTGAAGGGAATTTCTTTGGCACCGTCTCTATTTTCCGAGACATCACCCAAGAAGTAGAATTAGACCGCCTGAAAAGTGAATTTGTGTCTACTGTATCCCACGAACTTCGCACTCCTATGACCTCCATCAAAGGATATGCTGACTTGATGCTTATGGGGGCAGCCGGACAGTTAGCCGCGCCACAGATTCGTTATCTTCAAGTCATCAAAAGCAATGCCGATCGTTTGCACATGCTGGTCAATGACCTGTTGAATATTTCGCGTATAGAAACAGGGAAAACGACGTTGGATTTACGGCCGTTAGACATTCCCCAAATCGTCTCCCAAATCGTAGGCGGCCATCTCGAAGGGCGCATCCAACACGAAGACAAAAACATGCGCGTCAAAACCAACATCGCTCCCTCTCTCCCCCTGGCTAACGCTGACCAGGCTCGTGTCACCCAAATATTAACCAACTTGCTAGACAATGCCTTCAACTACACACCCGAAAATGGCGAAATCATCATCGTCGTTAAAGCCAAAAATAATTTTATCTTCATCACTGTTCAGGACACTGGCATTGGCATCTCCGCCGAAAATATGGACAAGATATTCGACCGGTTCTTCCGCGCCGATGACGCAATGGTGCAAAAAGTATCCGGCACAGGTCTGGGGCTGGCCATCGTGCGCAGCCTTATTGAAATGCACGGCGGCCGCTTAATAGTAGAAAGCGAACTGGGAAAAGGTAGCAATTTCACATTCACCTTACCCATGGTCGTAGAAGATAGTGATCCCACGTAACCAGGTAAGAGAATACGACATGACAAAAATTCTCATAGCAGAAGACGACAAAGACATTCGCGAACTAATTGTTATCACACTCCAATTTAACGGCTTTACCGTAGACAGCGTTGAAGATGGTCAGGCGGCTGTCGAACACCTGCAAAAAAATCCCCACTACGACATCATCCTGATGGATGTGCGTATGCCCCGCATGACCGGGTATCAGGCCTGCCGCGCTCTAAAAGAAATCGAGACGACGAAAAATATTCCCGTCATATTCTTGTCGGCTAAAGGGCAAGAACAAGAAATACAAACTGGCATAGAAGCCGGTGCATCGGACTATATCTTAAAACCGTTTTCACCAGATGATTTAGTGCAAAAAATCTATAAAGTACTTGGCGGCAAGTAAGTTAAAAGCCACATGAGCATTACCACCGTTAACACCAATCTGATTCATTACGAGGTCTTAGGACGTGGACAGCCTCTCATCTTTCTGCATGGCTGGATCGGTTCCTGGCGCTACTGGTGGCCTTCTATGCAAGCAATGTCCTCTCAGCATCGCTCCTTCGCTTTTGACTTATGGGGATTTGGCGATTCCAGTAAAACCCCCAGCCTCTACTCTCTAGACGCTTACGTTGCTATGGTACACACTTTCATAGACCAGCTAGGCGTCGCCCGTCCGGTCAACATTATTGGGCACACATTGGGCGCGGCCGTTGGCCTGCGTTATATGTTGAACCACCCTAAATACGTAGAAAAACTGGTTACTGTCTCCCTACCTATCAAGAGCAAATATATCAACGAAAAAATAACCGACTCCAATCCTGATATCGTTCTCAACAAAATCTTGGGGAAATCAAATAGCTACTCCGAGGTAGATTCAGAAATCCGTAAAACTGACCAATTGGCTTTCACGACGCTCACCAAAGAAATCGCTGACTGCAACTTTGCCCAGGAAATTGAAGACAGTCCCCGACCCATTCTCCTGCTGTATGGCGATCAGGACAATGTCATTACGCCACCGGCCGATGAAGATGAGTATTTACGCGAAACAGGCAACAATCGCTATTTTGTTTCCCTGGCTTGTCACCACTTCCCCATGTTGCAAGAAAAAACCAAATTCAATCGCTTATTGCTTGATTTCATTCTAGCCGGTGACGATCTGACTGAACTGGCTCCCAAAGAATACTGGTCACGCCGAACTCGCTAAAAGAAGGCGGACGGTAGACGGCGGTCAACAGTCAGCAGTCGTTTTACCCCAACTCATCAAAAAGGAGTACCACAATATGAGCGAGTTCAAATTTGAAGCGTGGCCTACTGAGTTCCGCAGCATCAATCAATATTTTGGGGCCAATCCCCAAAATTATGCTCAATTTGGATTGCCAGGGCACGAAGGCATTGATGTGATGGCGCCCAGCGGCAGTAAGATTTTTGCCGTAGCCGATGGCACAGTCAACATGGTTCGCACAAACCCTAAGGGGCATAATTACGGCGTCCATGTCCGCATTGATCATGAAGATGGCTGGCAAACGATCTATGCCCATTTACAACAAGCGCTTGTCAACAGTGGACAGCAGGTTAAAGCTGGGCAAGCGATTGGTCTAGCCGACAATACCGGCAACAGTTTTGGTTCCCATCTCCATCTGACACTCAAGAAGAAAAATGAATCGCATCAAAATTGGCCCTATAATATTTTTGACCCCACATCTTATCTACTGCCGCTCATAGGGTTTACTCGCCCGGCCGGACCATATACCGATGGTTGGGCTTATACCAATGGCATCTTCACAGTTGGCAATCTGACTCAGGCAGCCGCCGGTGGCATTAACCTGCGAGAGACGCCTAGTATCAACGGCCATCAAATAGACCTCGTACCCGGCGGAACCATCATGATCGTTTCCGGGTCGCCGCGGGGACAGTATACCCCTGTCAAAGTCGCTACTGTCACCTTGAGCAATGTGCCCCAACCCCCACCCGCCCAACCCACACCCCCGCCCGCCAGCTCCGATAGCAGCATCGCCGGTTGGGCTTTTGCAAACTACCTGACCCGTCGTGGCAATCAGGGAATTGTGGGCCAGTTTGGTATCAATTTGCGGACTGCTCCCAACCGCACCGCCCAAAATATCGGTCTGGTTACAGGGAGCAGTACCGCCACCATTACTGGAAGCCAGCAAGGGGAGTACCTGCCTGTCACAGTACGCCGCACCGATTTTACGGGGCCAATCAATGACCCCGGTGGTACGGTCACACCATCGCCACAACCCACCCCTGTTACCCCGCCAGCCGACACCATTCTGGGTTGGGCCTTTTCACAAAATCTGACAGTAGACGGCAATCAAATCACTTCGGGGCGCTATGGAACTAATTTGCGGGCACGGCCGTCGCGCGATGGCGCTCCCCTCGGTTTATTCATTGAAGGGGGACGGGCCCTCCTGGCCGGGAAACCAATTGGCGAATACACACCCGTCTTCGTCAAACGCAGCTTTCTACAAAACCTCATCTCCAATCTACCCCCCATTCAGCAACCGGAAACATTGGCCGACAGCAGCCCACCGCCTTCCCCCGCTCCCCTGCCGGACACCACACCCGGTTGGGCTTTTAGCACAGCCATGAACAGTGGCGGCGGTATGGCTACGGCTGGGCAATTCGGCATCAACCTGCGCGACACTCCCCGACGCAACGCCCAAAATATCGGCTTTGTACCCGCCGGCGCTTCCATGATTATCACCGGGGCAGCCCAGGGAGAATACACACCTGTGCGTGTAGACGATGACATCATCAGAGACCCCTTTACCCCCAGCAAACCTGTTACCGATACCACTGCTAAACCAGATGAAGTCAGCCCGGAGCCAACGCCGTTAGGCAATACAGCCATTGGGCTTCATGCATCAGCCGACCCCGATATTTCCAGCGCTGAGATTGCAGAATTCAAGGCGCTGCGTCCAGGCATAATCAAGGCACTTTCCTTCCACAATCCCGATGGGGTACGGAAACTGGTACAAAACCATCCCCGTGCCCGTTGGATAGTGCGTGCGTTTCTTAGTTTTGGCGGCCGTCACATCAGCCCCCAACAATTTCTAAACGATACCATCAGCGACGTGCGCCGTACATTAAATATCATCGGCAACAAAGATGTGGTGGTAGAGCTGCATAACGAACCCAACCTGACCGTAGAAGGGATGGGCAGTACATGGCGCAATGGAGCTGAATTCAACCGCTGGTTTCTGGAAGTTTTACGCCTTTACCGGCAAGCCATTCCCAATATGCGCTTTATCTATCCCGGTCTGTCGCCAGGGGCATCGGTCAGAAACATTAAGATGGATCATGTTGAATTTATAGAAGCCAGCCGCGATGCAGTCAAAGCGGCCGACGGCCTGGGCATTCATCTTTATTGGTCGAATGTTTACCCCATGTCGTTGGCCTTAAATGTGCTGGATGATTACATTGCCCGATTCCGTTTTAAGCCAATTTGGGTGACAGAAGCGAGCAACAATAAGGCAGGTACGGCCGTTCATCGCAAAGCGGCCGAATATCTACAATTTTGGCAAGAGCTGCAAAAACGACCCACTGTGCAAGGCGTCACCTACTTTGTAGCCTCAGCCAGCAACTCTGAATTCAAGGAAGAGATTTGGGTCGGCCGTAATATTGGCGCAATGGTCGGCCGGCGGTAAGATTGGGAGATTAAGAGATTAGGGGACTCAATCTCTAATCTCCCAATCTCCAATCTCTATTTTCAAAGAAGTAACTTATACAAGGAGAAACTTATGGCAAAACAATGGAACAACCCCCCGGCAATGCAAATTGACCCCAGCAAAAAGTATAATGTGACGATGGAAACGAATAAGGGCACAATTGAAATTGAACTATATCCCGAATACGCGCCCAAAACTGTGAATAATTTTGTATTCCTCATTCAGGAAGGATATTACGATAACGTTTCCTTCCACCGGGTCATCCCCAATTTTGTAATTCAGGGGGGCGACCCCACAGGAACGGGGCGTGGTGGCCCAGGCTATCGTTTTGAGGATGAATTTGACGGAAATCCACTCAAACACAAAACTGGCTGGCTTTCTATGGCTAATGCAGGCCCAGGAACCAACGGCAGCCAATTTTTTATTACTCATTCACCACAGCCACATTTAGACGGCCGTCACACCGTCTTCGGCAAAGTGTCCAACAAAACGGGCATGAACGTCGTCAACGCCATCCAGCCAAACGACATCATGAAAAAGGTCACCGTCAGCAAAGCCTGATTCAATTACATGAACTGATTGGGTAAACCTGCGGGATTGGCAACCGAAGGTTGCATGAAATCTCGCAGGTTTTTTAGTTTAAGGGGCTTCGTCCAAACGCACAATTTCTTGAGGCGCTTCATCAGCCAACAAAGCTAAAGTAGCCTCCAACACGCGACATTGTTGGGCAGCATTATGCGGTTCGCCTAACGTCGCACCCCGGTTAAGGCGGGTCAAAATGGCGCGGGGCGGATTCGCCAGCCGGATAACCGGGTTCCAGCTTGTCAACGTCGCAGCAATTCCTGGGCCGAATGATGACGGATAATCAGAAAAAAGCCACCGGACAGGCACATGCCGGCGGCTTTTCGGGAAGAGGAATAAGACCGTAAATTTCGTGACTATTGGGGAAGGATAATGGAAACGGCCGCGACTCACATCTGCCAATTGCCCAGTTCAACCCTGTACGATGGTACAGTTTACCAACGATTGTAGCGTACTACCGTCGTCAGCGGCTTGTG
>JAAEOP010000567.1 GCA_024223125.1 Chloroflexota bacterium | reverse complement strand
TGGCTTTACTAAAGTAAGCGGCTTTACCAACGTAAGCAAGGCCAGCATATCGGGGGGGCGAGCGGTGGCGTAGCGATAAATATTGTTAGCCGCCGTTATTTGCTCTGCCAGCAAGTGCGTTGACCGGCTTGAATTGCTGGGCTTTTGCAAACGTGTCATTGTTTCGATGCCCTGCCGCGTTGTTTCAACCAGCAACTCTAACAAAACCTCCTGATCGGCAGGCGCGGCTTCCGCCAGGTTAAAGACAGCTTCTCTAACGGCGCGTTCCCACTCAACCAAAATCATCTCTACGCTTTGCGGCGCGTTGGGAATGGCGGTTTCTAAATCAGCCATTTGTTGGCCGGCCAGATAAAGATGCGCTCTGGCCCTGGCTGCCGGGCTGATAGACCGTGAGGCCCACATTTTATCAAATTGCTGCCCCAGCGGGTACAAGGTGTCCCCCGGCGCAGCAAAAATCGCCCCAATCGTTACGGCTCCAATGCTTCCCAGCAAAAGCAACATCAACCCAAACAGAACCCGTTTGGGATTACGGGTTGTAAAACCCATGCCCCTAACAACTCCAATCCGGGCTGCTAACCTGATGATTGTTGGCCCTAATGACCATTATTCCCATTCCCATTGAACTGTTTTTTTGCGTGCTTCTTAAGAGCTTGCCAATAATTGACTAACACCTTGCCGGCGGCATTGGCTTGGTTGTTA
>JAAEOP010000566.1 GCA_024223125.1 Chloroflexota bacterium | reverse complement strand
TTAGCCAAACCATCTTGGCAGTTGAACTTGATGATGCTTGCCGAATGCAGTATCATCTCATCAACATCAATCTACAGTTGTTAAAGAACAGTTGGTGTCCGTTCTTTACCGCCCATCCCCCGACCCGAAGGTCGGTTTCGGGCGAACGAATCGCACCAAATCGTTCGTACCGAATTGCTACCCTGCCGTTTTTTGAAGTTGGTTGTGTCTGTGACGGCACTTTGGCATTGAGGTTGGTTTCGCTTGCCCGCAATCGGCACAACTCAAGCGTTAGGTTGGCAAAAAACATCCCTGAATTCTTCTTGGCAATGTAATTCAGATTTTACAAATTTGGTTTTGCGTGTTAATAACTATACCCTTCAATGACTGCGAATAATGTGTCTTTAGAAATCACCTATTCATCACACTTTACGGATTGGTTAGCCGAGCATCGATTGAGTTTGGCCTTGACCACCTATCAAACCAATCGGCTTTTTCTGCTTGGTCTTAAACCAGATGGTCGGCTATCAGCCTTTGAGCGATTGTTTAATCGCCCTATGGCTCTCCATGTGACCGACTCGGATCGTTTTTATCTCAGTACGCAATCTCAACTCTGGCAATTAGATAATGCGCTATCACCAAATAATCCTTATAACGGGTATGACAAGCTCTACGTTCCACGTCAAGCTACCACCACCGGCAACCTGGATATTCATGATCTGACAGTAGATCAACGAGGACAGATACTGTTTGCCAACACCCTATACAGTTGTTTATCCACACTGAGTGAACGTTACAGTTTCAAACCATTATGGTGTCCGCACTTTATTTCCTCGTTACAACCCGAAGACCGTTGCCATCTCAACGGGTTGGCTCTGGTCGAGGGTGAACCGCGTTATGTCACGACTATCAGCCGCTCGGATACGCCTAATGGTTGGCGTGAACAACGCCACGAGGGAGGCTGTGTGATTGAGGTGCCTGGCAGTGAAACGGTTTTAACTGATTTATCGATGCCGCACTCGCCACGCTGGTATCGGAATAAATTATGGCTCTTGCAGGCTGGGAGTGGCGATTTTGGCTATGTCGACTTAGAGCGTGGCCGGTTTGAGCCGGTTGCCTTTTGTTCCGGTTATCTCCGGGGGCTGGCCTTTCACGATTACTGGGCTATTGTAGGCTTGTCCAAGCCTCGCTACAATTCCACCTTCTCCGGTCTGGCACTAGATAAGCGGTTAACGGCAACCACCCAGCAATCTCATTGTGGTCTGCTAATTATTAATCTCAATACCGGCCAAATTGCTCACTGGCTTCGTTTTGAAGGCGTAGTCAATGAATTGTACGATGTTCAAGTGTTGCCTGGTGTGCGACAGCCGATGGCTTTGGGTTTCAAAACTGACGAAATCCAACACCTTATCGCTGTTGACCAGAGTAACTCTGTTGCTTTACACCAAATCATTTCAACTCAAAACCCCGTCTCTGTGGCATCACCATCTTTACCCAAGCAACCTTATCGCCTTCAAGTGAGTCACAAGGTGATGCTCTCTACGGTTATGATTAATTATAAAACCCTCATCTTACCCCAGCTACAACAAAGGCTTCAAAATCAAAGTGGACAACTCCCTTTGACCGTTGTCACTGCGACTCGTTCCACTCAAACCCTCGGCTTAATTCTGGCCGCATCTCATCCAGATGGGGACTCGGCCGAAGTACTTTCTCTATTTGTGGCCCCTGAACATCGCCGCCAAGGTTTGGGGTTAACTTTGTTAACTACTCTGGAAAATATCTTGGCTAACAAGAATTGTAATAGGCTTAATCTGGTTTACCAAACTAATTGGCCCGACATAGCCGCTATCGAGGGATTGCTTCAGAAAAGCGGTTGGTCTTTGCCTCAGACTCATATGCTA
>JAAEOP010000565.1 GCA_024223125.1 Chloroflexota bacterium | reverse complement strand
CCTTTGCGCGGAACCCAACTAAATCCAATTGCTCAAACTGTTTACGGAACATGGCCATTTCACTTTCTGAGAAACGCGTGTGGATCGCCCCGATGTCTTCTTCCAGATGATGCAATTTAGTGGTGCCAGGAATTGGCACAATGAAGGGTTTTACCGACAACAACCAAGCAATGGCAAACTGCGCAGGCGACATGCCTCGCTCTGCCCCCCACTCTCTCACCAGATTAAGTATCGCCATGTTCTTTTCAATGGCCTCCGGCGTGAAATACGGCACTGATGCGAAACGCGATGGCTCGCTGAAGCGGCTGTACTCGTTAAATTTGTCGGCTAAGAAGCCCCGACACACTGAGCCCCATGGCACAAAGCCAACCCCCAGCTCTTCACAGGTTGCCAGTACCTGATTCTCCACCGAACGTTCCATAATGGAATATTCACTTTGTACCGCGGTAACCGGATACTCTGCATGGGCTTTGCGCAACGTGGTTGGTGACACTTCGGATAAGCCAAAAT